>NZ_KV810220.1:1256-2264 GCF_001812725.1 Neisseria sp. HMSC067G12
ATTATACCAATAAAATACAATATATAGTATTAAGCCGCTGTTTTTTTTTGCGAAACTGACAGCACAAAAAAAGGCCGTCTGAAACAGGTTTTAAACCCTATTTCAGACGGCCTTTAATCCATCTTTAAAAGTCCCAGCCTTCCATCATTCCTGCCAACATACTAACCACTCCTGATTATATTGCTTCATGATTCATTGCGGAACTTTGGCGTTTTGCGCGCCGCGATGGTCAGCGGTTCGCCCGTTTTCGGATTGTGTCCCTGACACTCGGCGGATTAGGCGGCGTGAAACGTGCCGAAGCCGACCAGCGTAACGTCTTTTCCATCTTTCAATTCTTGCGTTACCACGCTGACAAACGCATCAACAAACTCCGCTGCATCGCGTTTGCTCAATTCCGCCTCGTCGGCGATGGCTTGGATTAATTCGGATTTATTCACTTTTGACTCCTATTTAGATTTAAATGCGGCAGACCGTGCCGCGCGGGTTATGAATTTGCAATTTCAGACGGCCTTTAATCAAGCTTTAAACGCCAAAGAAAAATAAAATCAACGCAAGAAAAAACCAAACCACCCCGAAGCAGTAATAAATAAAGGCTTTTTTTCGGGCGCGCATAGCCTCTTTTTCTCCTTCTTTCACTTTTTCCCACACGAGAAAAGCGGTTTCTAATTTTCGGTTGGCGTTTTCGACTTGAGCGTGGATGTAGAAGGAATCGCGTGCGGCAGTTCTTAAAAATTCCAGCTCATCGGTATTTAAATTTCCGTTTTCCATCACGACATCTCCCGCTTTGACATACCTTGTATAGCCCCAATCTTTCCAAGCATATCAATAACATCTTGCACAGCAATCCAAGTTAATTGAGCAGGAGTGCCGCCATCTCGGATAAGGAGATCTCCATGAGGTACATAGCTAACTTTACCATTAGGCAAATCTTCAATTTCAATCACAATTTTCGCCATCACGCCAACTCCTGCTCAGTAGGCTCAATCACAAAATCCTCAAGCCCCGACA
>NZ_KV810220.1:2364-4030 GCF_001812725.1 Neisseria sp. HMSC067G12
CGTCTGAAAAACGCTCTTTTTGATTCAGGATGGCATCTTTGTCGATTTCCTTTTTTGTGCGGACAAACTCGGCAAAGGCGGATTTCTCCGAGAGCCACGCCAAGACGGCAGCCACGCCCGTTACCTTGACGGATGGCGGACGGATGCGCCATTTAATCAGGCCGGTAGTAAAGTCCACTGTTTTGGTTTTACCGTTTTCCGTCAGCTCGTCCTTATGTGCCTCGCAGTATGCGGCCACACGTTCGGTCAGGCTCATGATTTCGGCACACATCGGCGCGGCTTTGGCGGCATATTCTTCTTCGATGACCGCTTTTTTGTCTCCAGCTTCGGTTTCCAGGCGTTTGACTTCGCGCTGCAAATCACCAATTTTGCGGATAAACGCAGTAACTTCCGCTTTGTCTTGTGCCGCTTCGATAGCGGGCTGTTTGATTCGGGTTTTAGCCATTTGCTTTTTCCTCCAGTTTGTTGAGTAGTTGATATACTTCGCTTGCTTCAAATCCTTTAGTTTCAGCAAAACTGATAAAGGCATCCCAGTCTTGCTCTAAATATTCGTCCAATAGACGGTACTCGTGCGGTTCAATCATGATGTTTTCCTTTAATCTTGATCTGATAAGTCTCGTAAAATTTGACTTAAAAAATTCTCGTGGAGTGCTGTTTGCCTTTTTCTCAGATAGCCTGCTGCAGCATGTCCGGCAAAGATTGCAGGAGTTTTTTCACTATCATCTCCCAATCCTTTGATTTCAAAATCAAATAAGCTTTTGGTACTATCTTTAATAGTAATAATGACTTTAGCCATTTTCTTTTTCCTTTCTTAGTTTACTTTTCGGTCTGCATCTCTCAACTGTCTTGCCAGTTGCAATGCTTTTAAATTAGTGACAGCAGCCTTGATAAATCCTTCCGTATCTCGGGCGGCATCACTGCATACGCTGTCTAAAAATTCCGTTGTCAACGCAGCCATCAGGTCGGGAGCTTGATACTCACCGTTTATCTTGATTTCGGGCAACTCGACGCGACACTTCCCATTTTCCGCAATGATTTTAAAAACATACTCTTTCATTTCACTTACCTTTCTTGTTTAAAACATCTTTCACTTCCGCCATTTTCTGACGGCCTTTTTCCTTATCCGGCGCGGGCTTTGCCAGCATCGCCCTTGGTATCAACCGTGGCGGCAGGTTGCGGAGCAGTTCGGCGGGGTGCGGCCATGTTTCCGCCGCCTGCAATACCTTAAACCCCGTCTGAATCCGTATCGGGTCATACTCCGGCGAGACGATTTCTTTTTTCTCCATCAGTTTCCGATACCAAATTTCCGCAACTACCGGCATATCCTGCGCTGCCGGTCGGTTGGGTAGATTGAGCGCGGCAAGCAATGTAAAACCTGAAGCGATTTCTCGTTTCGCCCAATCTTCTCCTGCCCATTCGCCCAAGGCTGCCACACCCTGCCGCAGCTTGGACGGTGCGCCGCCTTCGCCCCCTCTCCCCGTGGGAGAGGGCTGGGGAGAGGGCACCCCCGAACCCTGCCACTGGCTGATAATCTCCAGCAAATAACCATGCGACTTTAAGGGCAGTTTCAGACGGCCTTGGTCGCGGGCATTAACGGTTTCATTAAAACCGTGAATCCAAGCCTCGGTAGGAGCGGGGAAACAAACCCCGTCGCGTGCCGCCTCCT
>NZ_KV810221.1:0-1179 GCF_001812725.1 Neisseria sp. HMSC067G12
CATGGCTAAGGAAAAATTTGAACGTAGCAAACCGCACGTAAACGTTGGCACCATCGGTCACGTTGACCATGGTAAAACCACTCTGACTGCTGCTTTGACTACTATTTTGGCTAAAAAATTTGGTGGTGCTGCAAAAGCTTACGACCAAATCGACAACGCTCCTGAAGAAAAAGCCCGCGGTATTACCATTAATACCTCACACGTAGAATACGAAACTGAAACCCGTCACTACGCACACGTAGACTGCCCAGGCCACGCCGACTACGTTAAAAACATGATTACCGGTGCTGCCCAAATGGACGGCGCGATCTTGGTATGTTCCGCAGCTGACGGTCCTATGCCACAAACTCGCGAACACATCCTGTTGGCCCGCCAAGTAGGTGTACCTTACATCATCGTATTCATGAACAAATGCGACATGGTTGACGATGCCGAGTTGTTGGAACTGGTTGAAATGGAAATCCGTGACTTGTTGTCAAGCTACGACTTCCCAGGTGATGACTGCCCAATCGTACAAGGTTCTGCACTGAAAGCCTTGGAAGGTGACGCTGGTTACGAAGAAAAAATCTTCGAATTGGCTGCTGCTCTGGACAGCTACATCCCAACACCTGAGCGTGCTGTGGACAAGCCTTTCTTGTTGCCTATCGAAGACGTATTCTCTATCTCCGGTCGTGGTACAGTAGTAACCGGTCGTGTAGAGCGCGGTATCATCCACGTTGGTGACGAGATCGAAATCGTAGGTCTGAAAGAAACTCAAAAAACCACTTGTACCGGTGTTGAAATGTTCCGCAAACTGCTGGACGAAGGTCAAGCAGGTGACAACGTAGGCGTATTGCTGCGTGGTACTAAACGTGAAGATGTAGAGCGTGGTCAAGTATTGGCTAAACCAGGTACTATCACTCCTCACACCAAATTCAAAGCAGAAGTATACGTACTGAGCAAAGAAGAGGGTGGTCGTCACACTCCATTCTTCGCTAACTACCGTCCACAATTCTACTTCCGTACTACTGACGTAACTGGTGCAGTTACTTTGGAAGAAGGTGTAGAAATGGTAATGCCAGGTGAGAACGTAACCATTACTGTAGAACTGATTGCGCCTATCGCTATGGAAGAAGGTCTGCGCTTTGCGATTCGCGAAGGTGGTCGTACCGTAGGTGCGGGTGTGGTTTCTTCTGTAAT
>NZ_KV810222.1:0-667 GCF_001812725.1 Neisseria sp. HMSC067G12
CGGCCGATGACGCGGATCAGGTCACCACTGCCGTCGTATTCATAGCGGACCAGCGGCATACCGACCCGGACCGTTTCGCCAAAGGATGGTAAACCCTCCAACAGCGACACCGACAGCAGCCGCATTCTAGGCGACTGCTCATCGGCCACATTGCCGAAGTTTAGCGAGAACACCCGGCCGTTGCCGTCGATGACGTATTGCGGCAGACCGGT
This sequence comes from Neisseria sp. HMSC067G12, assembly GCF_001812725.1. NCBI lineage: Bacteria > Pseudomonadati > Pseudomonadota > Betaproteobacteria > Neisseriales > Neisseriaceae > Neisseria > Neisseria sp. HMSC067G12. The sequence goes on from NZ_KV810222.1 coordinate 213, forward strand.
CAGCGGATGATAGACGAAACGCTGATGGTTGCCGTTGGCGTCTTCCACCGCGACCAGCGGGAAGAGGGTGGAATCTTCATCAGAACCGTCCTCCGCCACCACCAAAGGCGCAAAACGCAGCGCTATCGAACCGTCCAGAGAAGCAATGACATAATGGCCGTCCGGGTTCTTGCTGAACCAAATCTGTTCGCTCTCAAACAATACCGGCTCTTCGTCATCTTCATCGACTTCCGGCAAAGGGAACAAACGGCCCTGATCGTCGATATAGGCCAATCCGGCCGCATCGCGGATAATGCGCTGGCAGCCCGGTACGCTCCAGCCCTCGCCGAGCCAGCCGGTACCGTCTTGGTCGGAATAATAGCTGCGGCTCCATACCAGCGGCAGAATACCTTCAAAGGCAAAGTCGGTTTCACCCTCCAAAAACTTCAAACCGTGTATCGGATTGACCGGACGGC
>NZ_KV810223.1:0-1878 GCF_001812725.1 Neisseria sp. HMSC067G12
GGTCGGAGCCGTTGACCGCGCCCGGGTCGGTGTTACTGTGTCCGGCAGTCAGACAAATAATTTTGCTCATTAAAGCCTCCCTCAAAATCAGATTAAAATGCACTTTCAGAGGCTTACATTTTCAAACGGCATGGCTTTTGCAGCGGGCGAAACAGTGTCAGTAGGCAACAAAAAGGCCGCCTGAAATTTCAGACGGCCTATGCAATGAAAATTGCTATATTTTTCGTACCAGCATTACCAAATTATTTCCTTCAATCATGATTGAATAGTATTTACCTTTATATTCAAAATCCTTGCTCGCATTACCAGATTGCTTTACTTCCGGCGCCATATCGCCAATCGTTTTAACCAACAGATTGCCGATTTCGGTTTGCCCCATTTTTTCCGTACCATCAATGGCCGTAATCGTTTGTATGGTGGCAAACAGATTAGACAAATCAGAATTCAGCTGCGTGGCTGTCGACAGTCTCAACACCTCTTGTTGAGGGTTAGTTCCCACTTGGATGGCGCCGAAATCAGTCATCATCACAATTTGATAGCCACACTCATTTTCCTCAATATTCTTACTTTGCACCGTCGAAGGCGCACCAATACCTTTCAATCCTGCATCGATATTGAGCAGCAGCTTTTCCACCGATATTCCCATCGGCTCGGCACAAATCGCAGCCTGTTGGGGCGCAGTTTCCTGTTGGGGCGCGGCTTCCTGTTTGGCGGCTATTTCTTGGCTCCCGCAGGCAGCCAAAGTACAAGCCAACACTAAAGCAAGCATGAGTTTCATTTGTTTATCCCTATTCAAATTTTGGAAAAGAGTAGTCATTATAGATAAAAAAGACCCGTCTGAAATTTAATTTTCAAACGGGTTATCCCTTAAAACAAATTTTCCTGTTCCGCTTCCTTATCCGCCTGCTTCAAAATTCGCCACACATGGCGGTCGCTTAAGCGGTGTGCCAAGGCCAAATCGTTAACGGCCTCATATGCAGGGGTGCCACCTGCCGTCTGTCGGTCAAACTGACTGCGGATTTTACGGTTTCGCAGCTCATACAAGGCCGTCTCGCAACGGGGTATAAACAGATTGCACGGAGCCATTGCCTCCACCAGCCGACCGGCTGCCTCACTGCCGATAATCTCCTCCAAATACGCAACACGGGATTGACTGTTTTTCGTATAACCTTGCCGCAACGGATAAGTCGTACCGCCCATCAGGCGCACCAACTCCAGTGTTTCATTAAACCCGATGACCGTAATCAACGCCTGTACACTATCAGGGAGCAGATGCTTGACCGCGCCAAAATCTGCCGTCTCATACATCACACAGCCCCTTTCTTACGGCGGTTCGCCGCAATCTGCAACGCTGCCACCAGCTTGTGCATATTGCCGTCAGACAACCATTCCACACGATCAACCTTAAACATCTTTTTCGCCGTACCGTGCGCATAATTCCAGCTCCAGCCGTTATCCAGCAACAGCGCTTCGATTTTGCGCATCATCGGGTCAGCGGAAGAGCGGCGGTTCGGTCGTTGCCCCGCCGTTTTCTTCGGCTGAAACCCATGTTGGCGCAAATCCTCGACCACGCGCTCCAGCTCAGGGATACTGCACTCCGTACACGACCGCTTGCCCGTCACCCGCTCCAACACCGCGCGATAGGTACCGTCGTCCAAGCCTAGTTCCTTTTGAGCAATTTTAATTTTCGCAATCAACGCCCGGCGCATTATTTCTCAAATACAACATATAGTATAAATTAGCGCATATTATACCAATAAAATACAATATATAGTATTAAGTCGATGTTTTTTTGCGAAACTGACAGACACAAAAAAGGCCGTCTGAAACAGGTTTTAAACCCCATTTCAGACGGCCTTTAATCAAGCTTTAAACGCC
>NZ_KV810223.1:1978-3354 GCF_001812725.1 Neisseria sp. HMSC067G12
TTGAGCGTGGATGTAGAAGGAATCGCGTGCGGCAATTCTTAAAAATTCCAGCTCATCAGTATTTAAATTTCCGTTTTCCATCACACCAACTCCTGCTCCGTAGGCTCAATCACAAAATCCTCAAGCCCCGACACAATCTTAATCCCCGGCACTTGGCCGTCTGAAAAACGCTCTTTTTGATTCAGGATGGCGTCTTTGTCGATTTCCTTCTTCGTACGGACAAACTCGGCAAAGGCGGATTTCTCCGAGAGCCATGCCAAGACGGCGGCCACGCCCGTTACCTTGACGGATGGTGGACGGATGCGCCATTTAATCAGGCCGGTGGTAAAGTCCACGGTTTTGGTTTTACCGTTTTCCGTCAGCTCGTCCTTATGTGCCTCGCAGTATGCGGCCACACGTTCGGTCAGGCTCATGATTTCGGCACACATCGGCGCGGCTTTGGCGGCATATTCTTCTTCGATGACCGCTTTTTTGTCTCCAGCTTCGGTTTCCAGGCGTTTGACTTCGCGCTGCAAGTCGCCGATTTGGCGGATAAATGCGGTAACTTCCGCTTTGTCTTGTGCCGCTTCGATCGCGGGCTGTTTGATTCGGGTTTTAGCCATTTTCTTTTCCTTTCGGGTTGGGTTTAACATTTCGGCTTGCTCAAGCCTTGTTCGCGTTCGCGCTGGGCAAGTGCCTCAACTTTCGCGCGGTGTCTCAAAATCTGCTCGGTGGCGGTTTCAGCCGAAGGCGGTATAAGTGACTTATCTCTTAACACCTCTTTAATTACGCCCTGTATGCGGCTTAAAGCCGATTTTCCCTTCGCTTTTCCCTCTTCCGTGAGGTGGTAATGGTGTTCCAGCTTCAACGGCTCCGGCGGTGGAGGCAGCTTGTCTAAAAAGTCTTTCGGACTCGGCCAGCGGTTGGTCTCATTCGCCAGCACCATAAAGGCCGTCTGAAAGCGCGATACATCTCGCGCTTCGTCCCACGCCCGGCCGTGCGCCAATACACGGCTCCATGTTTGCGCAGTCGCGGCCACAGTATCGGCAGCCGGCGAACCGCTCAGACGCAGGGTCAAAAGCATGGTCAGGCCGTCGATCATGGCGTTATGCAGTTGGGTAGGTAGTTCTTTCATTTCTTCAGTCCTTGCAGCGATGCGGCTGCGGTCAAGGTTTGGCTGGGGTTGGCCGGTAGTGTGGCGCGGCGGTTGGGTTGGTTTGTCTGATTCCCTGCGCTTGGCTGGCCAACCCAGCCCGCAAGGATTTCATACAGGTAGCCGTGCGACTTCAGCGGCGTTTTCAGACGGCCTTGGTCGCGTGCATTGACCGTCTCGTTAAAGCCATGAATCCAAGCCTCGGCAGGTGCGGGGAAACAAACCCCGTCGCGTGCCGCCTCCT
>NZ_KV810224.1:0-2355 GCF_001812725.1 Neisseria sp. HMSC067G12
CTATTTGATGTTCCGGCACTACTTCACCGTCGACGAAGTGCGGTTGCATGCAGCTTCGCTTTGCATGAAGCATCTCCTATGCCCCCTGTGCGCCATCAGGAGGGGCAGCAAGGCCCTCAAAAGCTACCTGGATAGGTGGGAGGTGCTTAGAGGGTCGAACGCCTCTTTAAAGCCCTTTCTCGTGACTCTGACCGTTAAGGATGGCAATGACTTGGCTGAGCGTTTTAAGCACCTCCATCGTGGCCAGCGAGAGCTATGGATGCGGAAACACCGTGCTCGCGGCTCTTGCCTCGATGGTGTTATGGGTGCTGTGTGGTCGTACGAAGTGAAGCGCGGCACAGGTTCTGGGCTCTGGCATCCGCATCTGCACATGATCGCGATCGCTGAGCATCAGCCTGACCAGCTGCAGCTCTCGGCTGAGTGGAAAAACATCACTGGTGATAGCCACGTGGTGGACGTACGGCCGATCAGCCAGGAGGATCCTGTGAGTGGCTTCCTCGAGGTGTTCAAGTACGCGGTGAAGTTTTCGGATCAGCCTGTTGAGGACACGTGGCACTGCTACGAGACCTTGCGCGGAAAGAGACTCATCGGATCTGCTGGCTGCTTCCGTTCGGTGGTGGTGCCGGAGCAGCTCATTGACGAGCCCTTCGACGACCTCCCCTTTCGCACCCTTTTTTACCGCTACCTGACCGGTCGCGGATACGACCTTCAGAGGAGGAAAGATCGACCCGCCTGAGTGCACGGATGAATGTTCTTCGCGGGGCAGGATATGCGAGGTGCTAGCACCTCGCTCAGGCTGATTCACGCAGAGCGTTCAACAGCGAAAGCGGCCCCGGTGAGTGCGTCAACACCCACCGAGGCCTAACCAAAACCCATCTGTGTTGGAGATGAAAAATGGCTGAGAAGAAGTCTATTGCGCCCGAGCTGGGCGAAGCTGAACGCGAGATCCACGGGCCTCTGGCCGAAGCCCAAGCGTTGATCGAGATCTGGCGCAGCTCGAATCCCGACGAGGCGTCGTTTTGCTGCCTCGCGGTATCCACCCTGTCTCGCCTCTGTGATCGTTTTGACACCTACCAACACCTGCTGTTGAAGCATGGTCGGCCGGCATTCGCCGAGACTGACTACGGCGTCCTGGGAGACCCGGTGGAGGATCAGCCAGCGGCCTAAGGGGGTATGGGGGGTATGCCCCCCATGCAGAGCCACGGCTCTCACGCCAACGCAGCGATGCGCCGCGTGCCCAGCGCCCTCCCCTCCCCTGCCCGTCTTCGCGCATGCAAAACAGGCTGCGTGGACCACAAAAAGGGCTCTGAATTCGTATCCTGCACGCGTAAGGCTTTACATCGGCCTTTCGTCTGGTAACAATTGTCGTTCCTGCAACCTTCAATTGGAGCCGATGTGGACCTTGATTCCCTCATCCAGCATAAAGCTCTCGACGAGCTTTACAAACGTGGCAACTACGGCCTGATGGATCACTTCCTCAGAGACCCGGAGACTGCCGAGCAGCTCAAGCTGAAGAAGCTGCAATTCGACGTTCACCCCGAGCTGTTCAGCGACGTGGAAGATGTCTGCCAGCTGCTCGACATGAGCAAGCGTGAGTTCCTCACGGCCGCCACGCTGCAAGCCGTCAAGCTCGCGCAGGAGGCCATCGAAAAGCACGGTTTGATCCCTGATGAGGAGACGCACTGATGCTGACTCTCACAGGCACCGTTCGCGCTGCCACCACTCTCGGTGGTGGTGTCAACAAGAAGACCGGCGAGGTCATCCAGCCCCGGTCAGTACTCCAGGTGGAAGGCCTCGACTCCCGCGGCTTGGTGCAGCTCTACACCCTCACGGTTCCCGATCTGACGAAGTACGCCGACCAGGTCGGCTCGCAGATCTCCGTGCCGGTGCGTGCGTGGGCACCTGGCGCGACAGTCAATTTGTCGTACGAGGAAAAGAAGTGAGCGCGGGACGACGCCTTGGGACGGGCCTGCCCCGGCACTTGGCGCCGGCCGGCGCTCTTCCCTTGATACATACAAACAATTGCTCCAAGCCAGCATCCATGCGGGTTTCCGGCTCGTTTGCCTGCGATCAGGGCTTGTCGCCGGACGCCGTCCGGCTGGGCCGCGAGATGCTGGCTGGACCCATTGGGTTCCTCATCGCACGGAGGGCCGCCGATGGAGGAACGACCACCGGATGACCCAAAGGAAAACGCCGACTCTCTGGCAGGAGAAATCGGCGTTCAGGGCATCGAGGCACTACCCCGAAGGGTTCAGAGATATGGAGCAGCTAAAGCAGGCGCTCTCGACGTAGCGGAGTTTATCAGCGGGCTTGGAGGCCATCAAGGCTTAGCACGGCGGGTCGGCTCGTGTGGGG
>NZ_KV810225.1:0-1944 GCF_001812725.1 Neisseria sp. HMSC067G12
AGAATACAACGGCATCGAATACACCTACGACGCACTGGGCAACCTGATCTACCGCCAGCTGCCCGACGGCGAAAACCAATATTACCAATACGATTTAGAAAACCAACTCGTCCGCGCCGAAATCAAAAAGCCCGCCGGCAACACCGAAATCTGGACATACGCCTACGACCCGTTCGGCAGACGCCTTTCCAAAGAGCGCCAAGACAAACTCGCCTGGACGAGTACCGACCCGAAACGCACCCACTTCGTCTGGGACGGAACGCGATTACTTCAGGAGTACACCTACAAAGGCAGCTACACCTATATCTACACCGACCAAGACAGCTACGAACCCTTAGCCCAAGTCTTCCACAACAACCAAGACGAAGGGCAATACCTCGCCTATTTCCACAACGACCAAATCGGCATCCCGCGCGAGATGACCGACATCCACGGTAATCTGTTGTGGTACGGCGAATACACCGCCTGGGGTCGTCTGAAAAAAGATGAGCGGGTTTACAAGAACGCACATCAGCCGTTCAGATTGCAGAACCAATACTTCGATGAAGAGACCGGGCTGCATTACAACCTGATGCGCTATTACGAGCCTGAGGCGGGGCGGTTTGTGAATCAGGATCCGATTGGGTTGTTGGGTGGTAGTAACCTTTATCGGTTTGCACCTAATGCGCAAGGATGGACTGATCCCTCTGGTTTTATAGCTATGGCATTAGTTTTCTTACCAGAAATAGGTGCTGCTTTAACTGCTTTAGGGCAAGCTGCACTAACAGCAATTGGCATTGGAGCAGTTTTAAGTCTAAGTGGTGATACTTCAAAAGAGAAAAGTCAGGCTAAAGCACAGGTAAAGGCAGGCGCTTGTCATGGAAACTGTAAAAGTTCAAAAAAGCCTCAGCACGGATATAAAATTTACGATAAAAGAACAGGGCAAATAATGGAATATGGTATTAGCGGGCAAACTAGAACAAAGGCAGATTACTTTAAAACAGAAAATAATTCGCCGAGGATTCGAAGTAAATTGAGGGTTAAGTATGGTGGCGATCCTAATTATGCAGGCTCGGTAATGATTGATGGACTGCCAAATAGAGAAGCAGCTTTAGCGTGGGAAAAGGCTCAAGTAAGGGCTTATAGAGCTGCTAATAATGGAGCGAGACCTCCTAAACAGTACAGACCTTAAAGTGAAAGTGAAATTATGATTAACGAAATTTGTTTATACTTTCAAAACGATGAAAGAATTTCTGAATTTAATCAAGAAACCTTTGCTATTCCGGAGCTTTATCTTATTTCAATACCTAAGTTTGATTCCAAAAAGGTGATTAAATGTAATATTTTCTTATGGGAGAATGGTCCATTTCCGCCCAAAGAAAAAATATTGGGGAGTGCTGATTCTTATCAGCTTTTTGACTTCAAAAAGTATACCTCTCTATCAGAAAAAGATAAGAAAATCATGCAGTTAAATGTTGTTCATCAAGGAATGCTTGATATTGCGTCTGATTACAATTGGTCGAGAGAGCCATTGGAGACTGCTTACCAAACCTGTTTAACGTCTGATTTAACATTTAAAAAGCAAATAAAAAAGCGGAAACTTAGCCCTAATAGGAAACAATATCTCTCCTTATGGGCATATTGTGATCTTTACCATTTTAAAATTAGTTGGACAGTATCTGATAAAAAAGGGGAAATAGTTAAGCAGGGTACGTTGCTGACAGAACAACCATCTTATATCGATATATGGTGTAGCTTGAATTTCCGTTGGATAGATGACGAACATTTTATTGTTGAGTCCAATTACAAAGGATTGATTTCAGATACTTGGGAAGTTGATATTTCGAATGGTGCAGTCCTAGCAACTTGCTGGTTTTAGCCTGTGTGAAACTTCCAATTTTGACGTGGCGTGTGTAGCAAGCCGTAGCCCGCACAAAACCTTCAGCCCTGACGTAGGGGGTGTGC
>NZ_KV810226.1:0-721 GCF_001812725.1 Neisseria sp. HMSC067G12
GGGGCAGGGCTGGTGTTTGTTTTTCAGGTATCGCGTGTCTATGCCTAATGCCGCGTGTATTTCCGGCCAGTGGTATTGTGCGGCGGCTTTAATGTCTTGATATGTTGGCTTCATTGCTCTGCCTCCTCTGTTACAGGTTCTAAAACGATTCCGGCTGTCGGGTCTGTTTCCCATATTGCGGGCGTTTCCGGCTCTAGTTGCTCCGTGTCGGCGTGGGCGGGCTGGTTACAGGCTCGGACTACCAAAGCCAAAAGCAACACCCAAAACACCAGCAAGGCGCGGTTTAAATACCGGCGGAAACGGTCGGATTTATTGGTCTGTTTCATGGTTTTATCCTTTGCTCTGCCTCCAGTGTTTCAAAACGTGAATCTAATAAAATCAATAGGTTATAAAAACACTAGGGCGAAGTTTGCCCTATGCCGTCTGAAATAGGCGGCATAAAGGCGGGTAAATTTCAGGGAATAGGTGGGCTTAACCGGCGTGGGTTACGCTGTAAGCAGCCCATTCTTTCAGGCCGTCTGAATCGTCAGGGCGCGGGGACGGGGTCAGTTTGAATGTATCCCGCAAGCTCGGATGACAAATCGAAAGATTCCAAGTTTTCCGCATGGGGGACTAGGGTTTGAATGACTGTGGCAAGTCGTGCCGTGCTTCCGCTCGCACTTATGGGGGTGTCGCGGACGGAATGGTCGGCCATGTTGTCGCAAATGGTGTCGATGATTGC
>NZ_KV810226.1:821-104566 GCF_001812725.1 Neisseria sp. HMSC067G12
GGGGATGGTTACCGTTTGGGCTTGATTTTGAATGTTTTGGATTTGGGTAGAAATGGAAGATTGCATTTGAAATGCTCCTAACTGTTTGAGATTTGAGAAATGCCCGAAATAGGGGGCGGTGCTCTCTCCTGCAGTTAGTCAGGCGTGGACGTTACCGTTACCACACACCGCCATAAACTTTGATATGCCGTCCAAAGCCTGTGAATAGGCTTCAAACGCCATAAGAGAAAATGGCGATAAAAAATCAGCGTTTACCCTGCTGATTTGGGCTAACTGTATTTAAGAGAGAAACTTAATTCTGCTTCCCAAAGCTCAATCTGTCAAATAGTTTTTTACGGGGTTAGACGGCGGATGACTTACTTTTTTCCGACACCAGCAAAGAAAACCGCCCGCATTTCACGGTCTCCCCGAATTGGTTTTGCACTTCTTCCATCACGGTTATGATTTCATGCCCGGCTCTGCGAAGCTCCATAATGCGTGAGTTATAGCCAAGTATGCCCATCTGTGCCAGCTCCCATGAAGTAACGCTCCCTTTTCTCAATCGGGCTAAAACTCGCTCTCTTTGGCTTGGCGTTTTGGGCTTGTTATTGATACAATCAAATTTCATAATCTACTCTTCTTTCTGCCGTCTGAATGTCCGTTCAGGCGGTTTTATTTTTTAAAAATCAGGTCTTGAGTTACAATCGCGCGCGCGGGCGCGTATTGGTCCGAAAACTCCTGTTCTCCTTTCATTAGCTTGCCTGTTCTGTAAGCCATTTCTTCACTTCTCCTGCTACATAAAAGCGGCTGCGTGTGCCTGTGATTTGGCGTGATTGCGGGAATTGTCCTGCTGCCTCCAGTCGTCTGATTTGGCTGCTACTCAAGCGAGTGATTCCGCGTCGTCCTTTCGCTTGGCTGGTCTCAAGTTCTGCAATAGTTAATTGCGCGGTATCAGGTAAGCTGTCGATATTGATAATGTGCATTTATTGCCTCCGTTTGGTTAATCACGCCTGCGGGTTGCTGGCGTTTCGATAGGCATAAATATAGCCGCCTCAATGGGCGGCTTTCGAGAGAGAAAAAAATGAGAAAAAACTCTCTTTTAATTTCAAAATTTACTTAGGTTATTTTTGTTTCTTTTTCATATGTAATTGATACATATCTATAAAATCATCTTAAAATTCTATTACCTCATTTATTTCTTTGCATTTAATATCATATCTATGCATGAAAGGGTTTGCCACTGCTTCCAATAATAGGATAGCTTTTGGTAATACGCTGTCTTTGATTGTGGACTTATCGGGAAACCATTCTTCCCCTGTTTTTGGGTTGATAACGGTTTCTGTACCATCGCCAAAGAGTAAGAATAACAGTTCTTCATGTGTGAAGTGTTGGCCGGTGTATACCTCCCAAATCAGCAAATCTAGGCATGGCAATACTCTGAAACGGTTTAGGCTTTCTATTTCTGAATCGCTAAATGTTCTTGTCATGCTGCATTTTTTGCTTCCAGTGATACGGCCGCCGTAAAATTGAAATGCTCTGTATCGCCTTAAGAAATACTCAAACATTTCTCTCAGTTCATCATCGGTATGTTCTTGGAAATTAATCAGAACCGGCGTGAAACAATTATATGCCCCTGCTTTTTTTTCATATCTGAATTGTCCTAGTTCAGGTAATTGAATCCCTACGGTAGAAACACAGTCTAGTAGCATTTTTTCCCCGTCAGAATCGACAATATCAGCTTCATTAAAGCAAAAGAGAAAGGAAGAGTTGGCGGATGTTTTCTCTAGGTCTTCAAATGGCATTTTGTGCATGTCATCAGAAATTAGATTCTTGCCTAATGGAATCCCTCTAGAATCTCTTGGAATATCAGTATTGCCCAAAAACAATGATTGCCAAGAGTTTATACAATCATTACAGATGTCATAACCTAAATCTGGATTACGGTCATATTTTAAATTCTCATTGTAGTGGTAAATTTTATGTTCAAAAGCGATTGCCCAATCTTCCCGCCCCCATTGGTAGGTCTCTTCATACTTGGAAATATCAAACCATTTAGGACAATAATCATGAGTATTCATTTTTAGCTCTGTTTCCAGTATCAGGCAATCGCCTCAATCCCCTTGTTTTTGACGATAGTAAGCAGCTTCAAAGCCGCGCCGCTCGGCTTTTTAATACCCCGTTCCCATTCGGAAACTTGGTTTTTACCGATGTTTAGATACATGGCAAAAGCTGCTTGAGATAATGCTTCACGCTCTCTGATTGCCTTAATGTCTTCGCCGCTCAATGGTTTGATTTCGGTCAGGCATGATTTGTCAAAATCGCGCATTGTTTTTTTGTCGATGACGCCGCTGTCGTGCAATCCCTGCATGGTTTCATGTATTGCTGCGAAAATCTCGCTTTTGTATTTCATGGCTGTATCTCCGTGAAAGTGCCGTTTGATTTGGCTTGTTCTATGTCGGTTTCCGTCATTGCCAAGATGATGGCGGCGGCTTTCTTTAATTCTGCAAGTTCTTTGTCCGTGATGTTTTCGCGGTCGTTCTTGGCAAAAGCGGTCATGAAAAACGCCCGTTCTCCATGCCTGAAAAATATCAGGCTACGATAACCGCCGCTTCTGCCTTGTCCTTGCCTTGCCATGCGCTGCTTAATAACACCGCCGCCTAAATCTGCGTCTATCAGTCCGTCATCTGCCCGCTCTACTGCTTCTATTAGCTCGGAATCGCTGATTTTGTGTTTCTTGGCAAATTTCGTTATCCACTGGTTTCTAAATATCCGCATGGTTTTCTTTCGTAATGCTTAAGATGATAGTTTATTCTGCTGTTTCCTGCAATATGCCTGAATGTGCTTTCAATTCATCGAGATAATCAGCCCATTTTTGAACCATATCGGCGCGCTGTTCTAAATATTCCGCATGGTTATAGGCTGCCCTTGTCGTATTGGGGTCTTTGTGGGCTAGTTGCCGTTCTACCCAATCGGCGTTATAGCCCATTTCATTCAATATCGTGCTAGCCGTATGTCTAAAGCCGTGCTGTGTGGTTTCTTCCAAGAATCCCAGACGGTCTAATGCTTTCCGTATCGCCCCCTCGCTCAAGGGCTGTTTTTTGCTGGTGTTACAAAATACATATTCATAATGCCCCGTTACAGGTTTCAAGCCGTCCAGTATTGCTAGGGCTTGGCGGCTCAAGGGGACAATATGGTCTATCTTGTTCTTCATGTTTACGCCGTCTTTATAGTATTGCTGCTCCTCCCAATCAATTTCACACCAGCGCAATAAACGCAATTCGGAAGGGCGGGCAAACACATAAGGGGAAAGCTGCAATAGGGCGCGTGTTTGCGGAAAGCCTGTGTAACCATCAAAAGCCCGTAACACTTCGCCTAACTTTTGCGGGTCTTTAATGAAGCGGTAATGTTTCTGCTCCACCTTTGCCAGCTCTCCCCGTAATTCGGCGGCGGGATTGAACAGGCTCAAGCGAAGTTTCACGGCATATTTGAAAACTTGATTTACTACGTCATAAATTTTTTGTGCCGTGTCATATTTCCCCGCCGATTCCAGCCTTTGCAACAGTCCTAAAACCTCAAGCGGCATGATTTCGTCTATTTTGCGTGTTGCAAGGTCAGGGAAAATATGAAGCTCAAGGCTGCGGATAACTCTTTGTGCATGGTCGGGCTTCCATTTATTCGGCTTTGCTACTTGGTCGCTGTGCCATTTGCGCGCAATAGCCTCAAATGTGTTTTTTAGCTGCTCTGCCTGCCTCTGTGCTTTGTCTTGCTGGTGTAGCTTAGGGTCTATCCCTTTTGCTATCAGCCCGCGCAATTCTTCGCGTTTTTCTCTTGCTTCTTTTAAGCTGATTTCAGGATAGACACCCAGTCGCATTTCATCGCGTTTGTTGTCGCTTGGCCGGTAGTAACGAAAACGCCAGTATTTGCCGTTTCCCCTTGCTTGAAGATATAACCCGCCGCCGTCTGATAATTGATTCGGCGGTTGTAGTTTTTTGCATTGGCTATCTGTAAGTGGCAGCGTCTGTTTAGGCATTTTTAATCCAGTTTGGGGTAACTTTTAAAAACTCATTAAGCCATTGTTAATAATTGGTTTTATGTACTTTTGGGGTAACTTGTTTAAAAAATAGGGCTAATCCGCCTACTTTTCAGGCTTGTTTTTTGGGGTAACTCATGAAAAGTTACCCTAAAAGTTACCCTATAAATTGCGAAAACTCAAGCATACGCCAGCATATTCAAGGTAATAAAAAAGCCTTGAAACCGTTACGGCTCAAGGCTTTATGCGTATTACAGGATACTGCTGAAAATTGGGTATGGTGGAGGCGGGGGGAATCGAACCCCCGTCCGAAAGTCCTCTACAGAGCGTTCTACATACTTAGTTGTGTCTATTTAGAATCTCGTCCTCATCATGCCGACCAACAGGCCTTCAGAGAACCAGTTACCTTAAATCTCGTTTCCTGCCAAGTAACCCGACAGAAAACCAGTCAATGTAGAATGACGTTGCGGTAGCTTGCGCTACACAGCCCATTGACCAACTGCTGCAACGGCAGGCCTTAAGCGGCCAGTGCGTAAGTTTCGTCGTTTGCGACTATTTAAATTCAGTGTTTAACGGGAAATCTGAGACCCCGGTATGCCCGCATCTGCTTTGCAACCCCCGTCGAAACCAAGATCGCCCCCAGATAGGTAAGGTCGATTATACGCATGTCAGCAGGCTTTGCCAAGTTGCTGTTTGATTAAAAAGGCCGTTTGAACAGCGGTTTGCTTTTTCAGACGGCCTCTTTGTTTAGGTTTATTGATGGTAGTTTTGCAAGAAGCGTTTGAGTTTGTCCATGGCTTCTTCGATTTGATGAACGGGCGGCAGGGTAACGATACGGAAGTGGTCGGGGCGTATCCAGTTGAAGCCTGTGCCTTGGACGAACAAGACTTTTTCACGTACGAGTAAGTCGTAGATGAATTTCATGTCGTCATGGATGCTGTACATTTCGGTATCGATTTTGGGGAACATATACAATGCGCCCATGGGTTTGACGCAGGATATGCCCGGAATCTGGTTGACCAGTTCCCATGCTTTGTTGCGTTGCTCGAGCAGGCGGCCGCCGGGGAGGAGGAATTCGTTGATGCTTTGGTATCCGCCCAAGGCCGTCTGAATGGCGTGCTGCATGGGTGTGGTGGCACAAAGGCGCATAGACGAGAGCATGTCCAAGCCTTCGATATAGCCTTTTGCATGATGTTTCGGGCCGTTGAGTATCATCCAGCCTTGACGGAATCCGGCAACGCGGTAGGCTTTCGAGAGACCGTTGAATGTAACGGTCAGGAGGTCGGGGGCAAGTGCGGCGATATGGTGGTGTACGGCGTCGTCGTAGAGGATTTTGTCGTAAATTTCGTCGGCAAAAATAATCAGGCCGTGTTTACGCGCCAGTTCGGCGATTTCCAGCAGGATTTCTTTGCTGTACACCGCGCCGGTAGGGTTGTTGGGGTTGATGATGACTATGGCTTTGGTTTTCGGTGTAATTTTGGCTTCCATATCGGCCAGGTTGGGGAACCAGTTGTTTTCTTCGTCGCATAGATAATGGCGGACGGTACCGCCTGCCAGTGTTGCGGCGGCGGTCCACAAAGGATAGTCCGGTGCGGGAATCAGGATTTCATCGCCGTCGTTGAGCAATGCCTGCATGGACATGGTGATCAGCTCGGACACGCCGTTGCCGATGTAAACATCGTTGACGGTAACGTCGAGCAGTCCTTTGGTTTGGTAGTAGTGGACGATGGCTTTGCGTGCGGAGTAAAGGCCTTTGGAGTCGCAATAGCCTTGCGAAGTCGGCAGGTTGCGGATGACGTCAACCAAAATTTCGTCAGGCGCTTCAAAGCCAAACGGAGCCGGATTGCCGATATTGAGCTTGAGGATTTTGTTGCCTTCTTCTTCCAGTTGCAGGGCTTTTTTGTGAACTGGGCCGCGAATATCGTAGCAAACGTGATCCAGTTTGGATGATTTAGGGAATTTCTCCATGATGTGTGTTCCGTAAAATTGTTAACAATGGGATAAATGTACTCTTTTTGTGGGTAAATTAAAAGAGCTTCAGACGTCCAAAGCTTACTTATTGCGCGCTTCAGCACGGCGAACCGTCACGCTTTTACCGCCTATGCCCCAGTTGTCCATATTGATTTCGTCGATGACGACGACGGTCGTCTCGGGATTTTTGTTGAGAACGCGTGAGAGTAATTCGGTGACGCCGCGAATTAATTCGGCTTTTTGTTCCGCACTCGGGGCTTCGTTGCCGCCGGTTACTTTGATGTTGACGTAGGGCATGGCTTTTTCCTTTTAAAATAGTGTTCACATGTTATCTTATTTTTATCAGGCCGTCTGAAATTTGATTGCAGGATTTTTCATTGCTCATGACTGCTTTTACAAAGAATTAAGTTTTTTGGAATAGATTGTTTTTAAAATGCGGTTTTATTTTGGATGGATATCGTCATGAACCGTTTTCTTCAGACTTTGATTGTGGCCGCGCCGATGGTGATTGCCGCGCCCTATGTGGCGGCGGAAACGCATCCTGCGCAAAAGCAGATGCAGCAGAATATTGATGCTGTGCTGAAAATTGCACGCAATACTTCTTTGACAGAAGCGCAACGTGTGAAACAGGTTGAGCAGTATGCCAACCGTTATTTGGATTATGAACGTATTTCGGCTTTGGCTGTCGGCGCGCCATGGCGTGAATTTTCTGCCAAACAGAAAACTGATTTTATCCGTGCATTCAAAGACATGGTGATTGCGATGTACTCGCATTCTGCACTGATTGGTGCGGCGGATGCGAATGTACGCCTGTTGCCGAAGATGACGGCAAACGGCAATAAGTTTGACGTTTTCTCGGAAATTCAGACCAAAAAAGGCACCAAGTATGAAGTGGCCTACCAGCTTTACCAAAGTGGCGGTGCGTATAAGATTTACAATATCCGCGTGGACGGTACCAGCTTGGTAACGGTATACCGCAACCAATTTGGCGAGCTGATTAAGAGCAAAGGCATTGACGGTACGATTGCGACTGTTGCAGCCAAGGGCTTGAAGAAACAATAAGGTAGATTGATAAAAAGGCCGTCTGAATATTCAGACGGCCTTTTTGTGTTACGGGCTGATTAAGCACGTTTGCGGAATTCGCCGGTACGGGTATCGATTTCGATTTTGTCACCGTTTTCGATATAAGACATCACTTGGATTTCAGTGCCGCCGACCAGACGCGCGGTTTTCATCACTTTACCGGAGGTATCGCCTTTAACGGCAGGCTCGGTGTATTCAACTTCGCGAACGATGATGGTAGGCAATTCTACGGAGATTGGGTTGCCTTCGTAGAAAGTAACTTCGCATTGGTCTTCCATACCGTCAACGATGAATTTCAACGCGTCGCCGATGTTGTCGGCTTCGATTTCGTATTGGTTGAATTCTTCGTCCATGAAGACGTACATAGGATCGGCAAAGTAGCTGTAAGTACAGTTTTTGCGGGACAGGATAACGACGTCGAATTTGTCGTCGGCTTTGTAAATGGTTTCAGAAGCGGCACCGGTCAGCAGGTTTTTCAGTTTCATGCTGACTTTGGCGGAAGAGCGGCCGCCTTTGATGTATTCGGTTTTTTGAACGACCATAGGATCGTTGCCGACCATGAATACGTTGCCGGCGCGCAGTTCTTGTGCTGTTTTCATTGTAGTTTTCCAATCAAATCGGTTGTAATAAAACGCGCTATTTTAGCGTATTTTTTTGTGCTTTGAAATAAAGGCGGCAAGTTTTTCAACGGCACTTTTTTGAGCAAAAAGTCCATCCCGCCATTTTGCCGCGCTTTGCCGCCATTCATTTTGGTGTGCAGTCAGGGTTTGCCATGCCTGCAGGCGCTGGCTGTCGCTGAGTGCATCACCGTTGTTGAGTTCGTCGGAAAGGCGGTGGTGTGCCGTGGCGACAACATCCGGATAAACCTGATGCGCTTTGTCCCAAAAAGCGTGCAGTTTGTCGAGATGGATATTTTCTTCTTGCGGATAGATGTGCCAAAAGAAAGGCTTTCCGGCAAGCTGGGCGCGAACAAAGCTGTCTTCGCCGCGTATGATAGCGCCGTCGGCAAGGTTGAGCAGTTTGTCGAAATCCTGTTGGGGGACAAAAGGGATTTTGATCAGGGTAATGTGTTCGCTCTGATACACATCGCCGTCTTCAAGCAGGGCATTTTGCGGTACTAGGTCGCTGTTTTTCAGACTGGCGATGATTTGTGTACCTGCAAGCAGCAGGGTAATGGGTTGGCCGGCCTGTTGCCACATAGTCAGCCATTTTGCCCAAATATCGCTTTGATAGCCGAAAAGCAGCCACTCGGACGCGTTTTTTGCGGGAAGTTTGAGTTGTCGGCGTAAGGCTTCCGTATCAAATCCGGCCGATTCGGCGTAATCGCGTTCGCGCAGCAGGCCGCCGCTTTTTTCGCTGAAACCCATAAACCAAAAGTATTTCTGTATGCCGCCGGCCTGGGGCGAGGGCATTAAGTGCAGCCTCTCGTTGCTGTCTTCCGCGCTGAGGTATTCCCAGTTGAGCCAAAGCGGTTGGTGTTGGCGGATGATGGTTTGAACGTTGTCGGGCAGTTCACAGGCGAAGGTTTCGATGACAATGTCGGGGGTAGGGGCTGTATCGGTATCTTCGGCGTAGTCGGCTTGCCAAGCGTGAATGCCGATGCCTTGATGGATATTGGGAATCGAGGCCAAGTCAGGGCAGAGTGCCTGAAGGGACGGAAAGTCGTCTGTCCACAAATGCACTTGCCAGCCGAGTTCGCGTTGCAAAACACGCGCCAGCCGCCATGAAACGCCGATGTCGCCGAAGTTGTCGATGACGTTGCAGAAAATCCAGCAGGTATAAGGTGGGGTGGTGTTCATGGAAAAATATGCCCAAGGCCGTCTGAAAACATCAGAATGCGCCGAAATAGTGGAATAAATAAACAATCAGCAAAATAATCGGGATAAACATCCAAATGCTTTGCCGTTTCAATTCGGGCTCTTGTTTGAGGTGGTGTTTGATGACGTCAAAAAGGACGAACTTGAATAGGAACGTGGCTTCGCAGGCAAGGATGATGCCGTTGATGAGGTGTTGCGTTTTGTCTTCGGGCGGGTTGAGGGCAAACCACAAAAGGGTGGCGAGCGGAATCAGGCAGACGACGAGCCAGCGCAGAAGGATGGGTTTGGACATGGTGTGTGTGCAAGAAATAAAAAGGGTATTATACCCTGTCGTCTTTCAGACAAGTGCAAATCAGGCTATCATTCGTTTTATTTGAAGCGAACATTTATCCCTATGCAAACCCAAGCCATCATCCGCCATATTGTTCAATGGCTCAAAGATTACGCCGAGCAGGCGCTTGCCAAAGGTTTTGTCGTCGGCATATCCGGCGGCATCGATTCTGCCGTGGTTTCCACCCTTGCCGCGCAAACCGGTTTGTCGGTTTTGTTGTTGGAAATGCCGATTCGTCAGAAATCTGACCAAGTCAACCGCGCTCAAGAACACATGGGCCGTCTGAAAAAGCGTTATCCTAACGTAAAAGCGCAAAGTGTTGATTTGACTCCGGCGTTCGATACGTTTGCCGATACCGTTGATGTCAGCGAAACCGAATTTCCCAACAAACAGCTGGCACTTGCCAATGCACGCAGCCGCCTTCGCATGACGACGCTTTATTATTACGGCCAGCTGCATGGTTTGCTGGTGGCGGGAACGGGCAACAAAATTGAAGATTTCGGCGTCGGTTTCTTCACCAAATACGGCGACGGCGGCGTGGACATCAGCCCGATTGCCGATTTAACCAAAACTCAGGTGTACGCTTTGGCAGCCGAGCTAGACGTATCGGAAGACATTCAAAAAGCCGTGCCGACAGACGGCCTTTGGGATATCGAGCGTACCGATGAAGAGCAAATGGGCGCATCTTATCCCGAACTCGAATGGGCGATGAGCGTGTACAACAGCCACAAGCCTGAAGATTTTGAAGGCAGACAGCGCGAAGTTTTGACAATCTATACCCGATTGCACAAAGCCATGCAGCACAAAGTCAACCCGATTCCGGTTTGCAAGATTCCGGAAGAGCTGTTTTAAATTTGGACATCAAAAGGCCGTCTGAAAACGTTGGATTAAGGTTTTCAGACGGCCTTTTATATTTTATTTCAATAAGAATTAGGAATATGCTTGAAAAACAGCATCATCAGATACCAAAACAGCGTAGCGGCCGCCGCGCCCAGCAATACCCATGCGCTGATTTTGGCGATTTCACGAATGGTGCGCTTTTGTTTACGGCTGAACAAACGGTTCACAATCAATGCCGCTATGGCGCAAAAGAAAAAAAATCGCAAAAGCCTGCCTATCATTCCACATTCTCCCAAAAATATTGCCTTTAATCAGGGCAGGCCGTCTGAAGCCTCATGCACAAAACAAAGACGAAACGTTATAATACCCCTTTTGCCGCTTCACTTGGAAATTACAAATGACAACAAATGCCTCAGTGGGCATTGTAACGCCCCAGAAAATCCCGTTTGACACACCGCTTGCTCTGGAAAACGGCAAAACCTTACCTCGTTTCGACCTGATGATTGAAACCTACGGCACGCTCAACGCAGACAAAAGCAACGCCGTTCTTATCTGCCACGCCCTGTCAGGCAATCATCACGTTGCCGGCAAGCACAGCGTGGAGGATAAATACGCCGGTTGGTGGGACAATATGGTCGGCCCCGGCAAACCTATCGATACCGAACGCTTTTTCGTTGTCGGTTTGAACAACTTGGGCGGCTGCGACGGCAGTACCGGCCCTTTATCCGAAAATCCTGAAACCGGTCGCGAATATGGCGCGGATTTCCCCGTTGTAACCGTCAAAGACTGGGTGAAGTCCCAATCCATGCTTGCCGATTATCTCGGCATTCAAAAATGGGCGGCCATTGTCGGCGGCAGCTTAGGCGGCATGCAGGCATTGCAATGGACGATTTCTTTGCCTGAACGCGTTGCTCATGCGCTCGTCATCGCTTCTGCGCCTAAACTTTCCACTCAAAACATCGCGTTTAACGATGTTGCCCGCCAGGCGATTTTGACCGATCCCGATTTCCACGAAGGCAATTACCGCAGCCATCATACCGTTCCTTCACGCGGTTTGCGTATCGCGCGCATGATGGGACACATCACTTATCTTGCCGAAGACGGCTTGGGTAAAAAATTCGGCCGCGATTTAAAATCAGACGGTTATCAGTATGGTTACGGCGTTGAGTTTGAAGTGGAATCTTATCTTCGCTATCAAGGCGACAAGTTTGTCGGCCGCTTTGATGCCAACACTTATCTGCTGATGACCAAGGCGCTTGACTACTTCGACCCGGCCGCCGATTACGGCCACAACCTCACGCGCGCTGTGGAGAATGTGCAGGCCAAGTTTTTTGTTGCCAGCTTCAGCACCGACTGGCGCTTTTCGCCGCAACGTTCGCATGAATTGGTCAAGGCATTAATCGCCGCGCAAAAATCCGTGCAGTACATTGAAGTCAAATCCAATCACGGCCACGATGCGTTCTTGATGGAAGACGAAGCCTATATCCGCGCGGTTGCCGCTTATATGAACAACGTTTACAAGGACTGCCAAAAATGAATCTGCGCGACGATTTGCAACTCATTTACGATTGGATACCCGAAGGCAGCCGCGTACTCGATTTAGGCTGCGGCGACGGCGAGCTGTTGGCTGCGTTGGTGGAACATAAAAATTGCACCGGCTACGGTGTTGAAATCGATACCGACAGCGTGATTGCCGCCATATCCCGCGGTGTGAACGTCATTCAAGCCGATTTGGAAGAAGGTTTGGTGGCTTTTGGCGATCAAAGCTTTGATGTGATTGTCTTGAGCCAAACCATTCAGGCGATGCAGAACACGGAAAAAATCCTGCGCTGCCTGATGCGCGTGGCCAAGCAGGCTATTGTCAGCTTCCCTAACTTCGGCTACTGGCGCAACCGCTTTCAAATCGCCATTGGCGGCCATATGCCGGTTTCCGAGCGGATGCCGTATCATTGGTACGATACGCCCAATATCCATTGGTGTACCCTCAAAGACTTTGATTTGCTGTGTGCCAAAAACAAAATCCGCGTGCTTGAGCGTGCGGTCATGACGGGCAACCGACAGGTTAAACATCTGCCGAATTTATTGGGCAGCCTGGCGTTTTATCGTGTAGGTTGATTGCAGTAATCAATAGGGCCGTCTGAACAGGTAATCACGAAAGCATGGCTTTTGCAAATACCTGTTCAGACGGCCTTTTATTATTAAAGTCGGTTTAAGCCTGTTTCAGTTTTTCCAACAAGGCAAAACTGCCGGCATCGACCAGACGGTAGGTTTCGTCAAAGTCGCCCGTGTACCACGGATCAGGAACGTGGTTGTAACCTGAATCGGGGATAAGGTCGGTCAGTTTGAAGATTTTGCCGGGGTGGAAGCCGAGCTGCTTTTCGGTTTCTCTGAGGTTGTTGTCGTCCATCACGATGATGTAGTCGAAATGTTCGGCATCGCTGGGTTTGATTTTGCTGCTGGTAAAGCCTGACGGGTCGATGCCGTGTTGTTTGAGTACACGGCGCGTGCCTTCGTGCATGTTTTCCCCGTCGTGCCAACCTGACGTGCCTGCGCTGGCTGTAATGACGGCATTGCCCATGCCTGCTTTGCGGGCGCGGTGGCGCAGGACGTATTCGGCCATAGGGGAGCGGCAGATGTTGCCGAGGCAGACGAAAAGGATTTTGTGGGTTTTCATATGCGTGAAAATGAGCGGTAAGGTTTGAAAATCAATGCAACACGCTAAACCGTTTTCAGACGGCCTTGGCGTGTTGCATTTTCAATTTAGTTTACATTGCTGAAGAAAGGATTATGGCCTTCTAGTTTTAACGCTTGGGCATAAGTAGGGATGTTCTCGTTTTCGCCCAATGGGTTGTGCAGCAGGTAGAGGTGCTCGATTCGGCATTCGGCCATCAGGTCGAGGAAGTTTTGCTGAACGATGGCGATATTGTCGGTTGATGCAAGCTCCCAAGTGAAGGTCTGCGGAACGATTTCAAACGCGCTGTCTGTCGCGTTGAAGCTGAACTGGAGCTTGCCGTCCGCTTTCGCTGCGGCAACAACGCCGACGCGCGGGCTTTGCATACGGATGGCGCGGATGGCGTTGGTGGCAAAAACGTCCATGGCCATGCGTTGGCGGGTGTGGCTGCCGTCGGTAAGCGCGTCAAGCGGCGTATTGGGCGAGAGCGGGTTGGTAAAGAGGGTAACGCCGTCGAGGGCGAGATGCTCTTGCCAAACCTGCATCAATGGCAGGCCTGCCTGTTGCAGGTTAAGGCCCAAGGCAGTCTGAATGTCTTTATTGCCGTAGCCCAGCGCGTAAACAACATGGACGGATTGACCTTCGGGCAGCGTCAATGGTTTGTATTCGAATTTTTGCAGGAATGCGCCTGCCGCTTCATCGTTTTGCTTGGCTTGGAACCACTCGCCCGGGGTAACGCTGCTCAAGTCGGTAGATTGGACGAGGTAAGGCAGCCATTGCGTGTTTTGCGTGAGGGTACGCAGGTTGGGGTAGTTTTGCAGGCAGGCGAAGAGTGCTTCGGTAGGCAGCGTAAGCGGCAGGGTTTGTTCTTTTTTGCAACCGGCGACCAAAACGACAGGCAGGGCAAACCATTGGGCTTCGTTATCGTTTTCTGCCTTCAGGACTTCGCCTACGCTTTGAATCAGGCTGGTGTAAGTGCCGACATCGGGCGCCATGGTCATTGCCAATGAAAGGTTGATGTAATGGTTTTGGCTGAGCATGGTGCGGATTTCGGTTTGCAGTTGGCCGGCCGAAAGCTTGCGCGATGCGGAGGAGGAGTTGTGCGCCAGCTGATAGGCATTGAGCAGAAGGTAGTTTTTGATAGGGCTCTGCGGATAAGGGCGGGTATCTGGAAGAACAAAGGTTTTCATGACGGTTTGAAGTGTTGTGTTGTAAGTGTGGCGATTATAGCAATTTAGTCAGTCGGTGTGCTTGTTAATAAATTAAATTCAACTGGCGATAGGGATACGCTTCATTTTCACAAGGTTTAAGTATCAGCATTTTCTAAGTTGGGGAGGGTAAATGCCCGATGTGTTATAATCCATGACCAAACATAATTCAGAAAGGAACAAAATCATGCGCTTGCTTCATACTATGCTGCGTGTCGGCAATCTCGAACGCTCTTTGGATTTCTATCAAAACGTATTGAACATGCAACTGCTGCGCCGCCGCGATTATCCCGAAGGCCGTTTTACTTTGGCTTTTGTCGGTTATGGCGATGAAGCGGACCATACTGTTTTGGAACTGACCCACAACTGGGATACCGAGTCTTACGATTTGGGCGATGCTTATGGCCATATCGCGATTGAAGTCGATGATGCTTACGCGGCGTGCGAGCGTGTCAAAGAAATGGGAGGTAAAGTGGTACGCGAAGCCGGCCCGATGAAACACGGCACGACTGTGATTGCGTTTGTTGAAGATCCAGATGGCTACAAAATTGAATTTATTCAAAAGAAAAGCGGTAGCGATTCGGTTCAATATTCATCTTAAGGCATAAGATAATGGAAAAGGCCGTCTGAACATTCAGACGGCCTTTTTTTGATCAACCCAACTGTTTTTGCTTTTCGCTCAACAGGGCGTGTACTTGAAGCGCAGTAGCGTAGCGGTCTTCTCCTGCTTCAATCGGATCGAGGAAATGCAGTTCGACCGTGTTGGAAGGCTGGCTGATGACCATGCAGATAGATTGCCAGAGGCTGATGTCGCCGTAGTAGGCAGTGTGCGGATTGGGGCTGCTGCCGTCTGGATTCGGATAGCGGCAGAGTGCCGGAATAATCGGTACGCCTGCATCATAGGCCGTCTGAAAAAAGCTCGGTTTGAACGGCAGGATTTCACGGCCTTCGGTACTGGTGCCTTCGGGAAAAATGGTGACGGTATCGCCGTTTTTCAGCGCTTCGGTTACGCCGGCGATTTTGGCAGAATTGCCTTTGATGCCGCGGTTGCGCGAGACGTAAACCGTTTGAGCCTGTGTGGCAAGATAACCGACCACAGGCCATTTGGCCACATCGTCTTTAGCCACAAAACGGCCGGGGAAAGCACCGTTGACCGCCATAATGTCCAACCATGAAATATGGTTGCTGATAATCAGCTGACCGCGATCTTCTTGCGGCGGCGTGCCGAAAGTTTGCAGTTTCATGCCGCAGGAAGCGAGCACGCGCAGCGACCATAATTGGATCGCGCGCAGTTTGCGTTTGCTGCTGTAAAAGGGAAACAGAAAAAACATTTCGGCCATGCCGTATAAAAGGCAGCCGGCAATGCAGAGAAGACGGAAGATAAAACGGATTTTGGCGGTCATTGTGTGTGTTTTTATAAAGATTAGGCAGGCCGTCTGAAGTTTCAGACGGCCTTTTATTATGAATCGGCTTTAGGGGCAAAACGCTGCAAGTAGCGGTCGGAAAGGTGGTTGATGTCCATCATGATCAGCACATCCGCGCAGTTGAACGCTTCATCGACGCAAGGCTCGCCGCAGAACCACGCGCCTGCTTTGAGATAGCCTTTGATCAGGGCAGGTACAGGCGGATTTTCAGACGGCGTGATGCTGTCCCATTTGAGCGGGTTGAGCGGTTTGACACACCATTGTGCCGGAGCGAGGTATTTGTCTTTCAAAGCATGATACAGGCCGGCCGCATCGTTGCCGCCGTCACGCATTTCGATACTGCCGCAACCAATCATAAAGCGCAGGTTTTCGTCTTTCATGAATTTGACCAAACCGGTCCACAACAGCATGACCAAGCCGCCGTTGCGGTAGTCCGGGTGGGTACAGGCGCGGCCGAGTTCGACGGTTTGCGGCAGGATGTCTTTCAAAGGCTCAAGATCAAATTCATGCTCGCTGTACCAGCCACCGACTTTTTTTGCGGTTTCTTCGGTAATCAGGCGGTAGCAGCCGATTACCTCGCCGGTTGCATCGTCAAAGGCGAGCAGGTGGTGGCAATGTTCATCATAAGGATCGACATCGCGGCCGTCATCGCTTTCGATTTCCGCACCTAACTCTTGGGCAAAAACCTGATAGCGCAATCTTTGGGCGGCTTCGATTTCAGCTTGGGTTTCTGCAAGGCGTACGCTCAGGCCGATTTTGGGGCCCGTTTGATTGAAACGGCTGGGGGACATGATGTTTCCTGTTTGAAGAAAATGGCTGATTATAGCGGATATACGGACAGATTTATATTGATTTGCTTTGCGGTAGGGCAAATTATGTCGGGTTGTTGGAAAAAGGCTTCAGGCCGTCTGAATTTGGCATGCCAAGCGGTAGAAGCGTAAAATCAACGTTTTTGCCGCTTTTTTATTATGGAAACCTCTTTCCTGCTTGCCGGAAAAATTACCGAGCTGACGCTGATTGTTTTGATGGGCGTGGCTTTGGTGAAGGCCGGGCTGTTGAAATCGGAAAACAGCTACACGCTCTCGGTCATCGCGCTTTACTTGATCAGCCCGTCTGTCATGATTCATGCCTTTCAGATGGACAATACGCCGCAGATTATCGAAGGGCTGAAGCTTTCCGTCACGCTGGCGGTGTTTTTCCATGTGGTGCTGATTGTTTTGGGCAGGTTGTTTAAACACTTGTTCAAACTCGATGCGCTCGAACACGCGGCAACGGTGTACAGCAATTCGGGCAACCTGATTATCCCTTTGGTGATGTCGGTATTTGGTGCGGAATGGGTGATTTACACCAGCGGTTTTATCATGGTGCAGACGTTTTTGTTTTGGACGCATCTGCGCCTGTTGATTTGCGGCCGAGGCAATGTGGCTTGGAAAACTATTTTTACCAATATCAACATCTTATCCATGCTGGTCGGGCTGCTGATGTTTGCCTTTCAAATCAAGCTGCCGCACATTGTCGATAATACTTTGGCGACGGTGGGCAGTATGATTGGCCCAGTTGCCATGTTGGTGGCGGGTATGCTTTTGGCTTCTTTGCCGCTACGCTCGATTATGTGGACGCCGAGGCTTTATCTCGTTGCTTTTTTAAGGCTGATTTTGATTCCGATATTATTGCTTTTTGCCGTCAAAGTTTGCGGTTTTGCCCATCATGATGTGCATACGGATACGGTTGTTTTAATCAGCTTTTTGGCAACGACTTCGCCTGCCGCTGCGACAGTTACCCAAATGGCGGTTGTTTACGGCAAAAATGCCCAAAAAGCCAGCGCGATTTATGGGCTGACAACCTTGCTGTGTATGGTAACCATGCCGGTCATGATTGCGTTATATCGTTGGATTATTTAAGAAAAGGGCAGGCCGTCTGAAACTTTGACTTTATGTTTCAGACGGCCTGTTTGTTATTTTAAATTTGAAAATAACTTTTATTATCAATTAATTAAACAATTAAAAAGCTATACAAAGACGGTAGCTGCGTGTATCCTTATGTCTAACATTCATTCAATATAAATCTTTAAAGGAACACAGCCATGACCGACTTTACCCTTTGGGAAACCGCGCCTTTCAATTCCACCATTGACCATATTTTGCAGCGTTACCACAATGTCCACCGTGCCCAGTTTGAAGAGTTGGTTCCGCTGGCGCAAAAAGTAGCGCAGGTTCATGCCGATACTTTTCCTGCCGAAGTTCCTGATTTGTTGGCCTATATGCAAAACGAGCTGTTGATGCACATGATGAAAGAGGAGCGCATGTTGTTCCCGATGATTAATCAGGGCGTGGGCCGTGGTGCGGCCATGCCCATCAGCGTGATGATGCACGAGCATGAAGAACACGACCAAGCCATCGCGCGTTTGGAAGAATTGACCAATAATTTTGAGCTTCCCGAAGGTGCTTGCGGCAGCTGGACCCGTTTGTACGCATTGGCCAAAGAGATGGTGGACGATTTGAAAGACCACATCCACTTGGAAAATGAGATTTTGTTCCCCCGCGTTTTAGCTTCTTAAGAATTGATGTTAATCAAGGCCGTCTGAATGTTCAGACGGCCTGTTCTTTAATCCCTTGCTAAGTTAGTACAATAGTTCTAAAATTTTAATAAAGAAACAAAAATAAGCAGTAAAGGCACACATCCGTTTTTTTGTTTACTTGAGAAGGAGTTTATGAATGAAACATTCTAAAGTTTTACTATCGGGTATTCTGTTTGCTGCTGTGACTGCATGCGCCCAAGCGACGGACGGTAGCTGGAGTGCCCTGCAGGATACGAAAACAGGTGTGCAGTCGCGACCTTATTATGAATTTGGCAATGTGGTTCAGAAGATTTCTTTTAAGAAAACCGGTAATCCGGAAAATGGTCTGAAAAAGCCTGTCTTGACGGTGTATCGCCAGGGCAAGCTGTTGGGCGAAGCATATAATTTGGAAGCCTCTCATGGCAGCTCCTTGTTGCCAACCCTGTTTCTGGTAAACGGCAAGTCATTAAATGTAAATGACGGCAACGATAAAAAACAATTGGCTTCTGCGAAGAGAATCGATTTTTACGATTTCGGTCACGGCCGTATCGGCCATGCAGTCTTTACCGCGCCTAACGGTATCTGTCAGGATATGAAACACGGCAAAGGCGTTTCCTACAAGCTGGTTACCAACTATGTTAATTTTCCGGATTATCCTTCGCCTGAAAATATCTTGATTATCACTGCGCAAGGCAAATATGAGCAAGACGGGTTTATATTGGATGCCACTGAGTCAAGAGTGACCAGTGCCAATAAAGAGTTTGCCAAAAAATATGGCGAAGCCCTGAAATCCAAGAATGGCCCTGAGACCAGGCATGTGAATATGGCCAATGCAGCCAGTGCGGAAAAAGGCAGACTGTTGGCTGATTATATCTGTCAGTAATCATATTAAAGGCCGTCTGAAATTCAGACGGCCTTTTAAAATCATGAATGCATCTCTTGTTCAAACGACAGCAGAATCTGTTTTACTTCATCCGCTTCTTTGACGGCACGGATACGGTCGAACAATATCTGTGCCTGTTCAAACTCTTTTTTCATCATGCCCAGCCACTGTTTCAAACGGGCAACCGGATATTTGTTGTTGGCCTCTTTGGCAAGGCATAAGTCGAAGAATTGGACTATCCATGAGGAGACTTCGGCAAAGTCGGTGTCTTTCACTGTTTCGCCGTTTTCATATTGCTTGATTTGCCGCGCCAAGTCTGGACGGATAACCGCGCCGCGCCCGAGCATCACGCTGTCGCAGCCGCTGACGGTTTTAATGTCGAGATAGTCTTGAAGGCTGAACACATCGCCGTTGGCGGTAACGGGAATACTGACTGCATCGCGGATTTTGCGCACCCATTCCCAATGTGCCGGCGGCTCGTAGCCTTCGACTTTGGTGCGCGCGTGGACGGTCAACGCGCATGCGCCGCCGTTTTCAATCGCGGAAGCGCATTCCAATGCCAGACTTTTGTCTTCATAACCGAGCCGCATCTTGGCAGTCAGCGGAATGTGTTGTGGCAGGCGTTGGCGCAGGGTGTGGACGATGTGGTAAATCAAGTCGGGCTCTTTGAGTAAGACCGCGCCGCCTTTGTGTTTGTTGACCGTCGGCGCGGGGCAGCCGAAGTTGAGGTCGATTTTGTCCGCGCCGAAACGCACGGCTTCCAAAGCATTGACGGCCATGTTTTCCGCATCGCTGCCCAAAAGTTGGACAGTACAGGGTGTGCCGGCCGGCGTGCGGTTGGCATGGGCGATTTCGGGAACATATTTAAGCCAAGTGGCGCGTGAGTGGACCGTGTGTGTAATGCGGACAAATTCGCTGACGCATTCGTCAAATCCGCCGATGCGCGTCAACAGGTCGCGCATCACATCGTCCACCAGCCCCTGCATGGGGGCAAGAATAAGCTGCATGAGTCAGGCCGTCTGAAAAAAGGAGGACATATTGTAGCGGTATATCGGTTAAAATACAGCTTCCTTTTTCAGACGGCCTTTTTATGATGCACACAATTCCGGCAACCGCCGCCATGTTGGTAAAAAATTCAGAACGTTATCTTTCAGAAGTTTTGAGTGCGTTGAAAGACTTTGACGAAGTCCTGCTGTTGGACAACGGCTCGACCGACCGTACTTTTGAAATTGCTAAGGGCTTTCCCAATGTCAGCTATTACAAGCATGACTTTATCGGGTTTGGCCCGATGAAAAATCTGGCGGCCAGACTGGCGCAAAATGATTGGATTTTCAGCATAGACAGCGATGAAGTGGCGGATGAAGCTTTAATTGAATCCATTCGTGCGGCCGTTTTGGAAAATGAGAAGGAACACATCTTTTCGCTTTCCCGTTTGAACCATTACCACGGCAGACTGATTAAAGGCTGCGGCTGGTATCCGGATATTATTCCGCGCCTTTACCATCGCAGATTTACCTGTTTTTCCGACCGTCAGGTGCATGAGTCTTTGGTGTTGCCGCAGGAAGCCAAGGTTAGACAACTCGATGGCCGTCTGAAACATTATTCTTTTGAAAACGCCGAAGGGCTGATTCAGAAAATGCAGCAGTACAGTTCGCTGTATGCGGAAGAAAACCGCTTCAAGAAAGACAGTTCGCCATTTAAGGCTTTGCTGCATGGCGGCGTATCGTTTGTGAAGAATTATCTGCTTAAACGCGGTTTTGCTTATGGGGCGGACGGGCTGACGATTTCAGTGTCCAATGCGCAAGGTTCGTATTATAAATATGTCAAACTCTACGAGCGCAACCGCACGATAACCGTCTCCCTCATTATCACCACCTACAACCGCCCCGATGCTTTGGAGCTGGTATTGAAATCGGCTTTATCGCAAACCCGTCTGCCGGATGAGATTATTGTCGCGGATGACGGCTCAAGGCAGGAAACCGCCGAAGTAGTTGATTTTATCCGCCGTAGGACAAGCATTCCGGTCAAACATTCATGGCAGCCGGATAGAGGCTTTCGTGCCGCCGAATCGCGCAACCGTGCGTTGGCACAGGCGCAAAGCGATTATATTGTGTTGATTGACGGCGATATGGTTTTGGATCCGTCTTTTATCGCCGATCATTTGAAGATTGCCCGCAAAGGCCGTCTGATACAGGGCTCCCGCGTGATTTTGACTGAGGATAAAACGCAGGATATTTTGGACGAAGGCGATTTGCCTGCCTTGTCTATGTTCAGCTCGGGAATAGAAAAACGGCTTTCCGCCCTACGTTGCCGTTGTTTGGCCAAATTGGCAGGCCGAAAAGGCAACCGCAAACATAAAGGCATCAAAACCTGCAATATGGGCTTTTTCCGCAGCGATGCGCTTGCCGTCAACGGGTTTGACAATAGCTTCGTCGGTTGGGGCAGGGAAGACAGCGAATTTGTCGCCCGTTGCTATCATAACGGTATGAAACGCCATAATTTGAAATTTGCCGGTATTGCGTACCACCTCTGGCACAATGAGGCAGAACGCGATTCCTTGCCGCAAAACGATGCCTTGTTGGAGGCAACCTTGTCGGAACGCAAAATCCGCTGTGTTCATGGCGTATCGGATTTTATAAAAGATGAAGAAGTAGCCGGAAAATAGCCTTATCATTTCATCTGAATCATAGAGGCCGTCTGAAAATCTTCAGACGGCCTTTTTATGCTTTTGATGAGTCTATTGGTTAAATGAGAATATTATTTATTTGATGTAGATCAGTATGTATAATTAGGTAAAGTATGGTTAGGGAAGAGGGTTTACTCTATAATCCAACCGTTTGTAATTTTATTTCGGCGAAGACCGGATTTTGGGAGTTGTGATGTCAACTATGTTTTTTATCCAGTTTGCCGTTGTGCTGCTGTGTATCCTGATTGGTGCGCAGGTTGGCGGTATTGGTTTGGGCGTGCTCGGCGGTATCGGCTTGGCCGTATTGTCTTTTGGTTTCCATCTTCAGCCGACCAGCCCGCCGATTGATGTGATGCTGATGATTATGGCGGTAGTGTCTGCCGCGGCGGCCATGCAGGCCAGCGGCGGTTTGGACTATATGATTAAGATTGCCACGCGTGTGCTGCACCGCAATCCGAAATACATCACCTTTATCGCGCCGGCGGTAACGTACACCTTTACCGTGTTGGCAGGTACGGGCCATGTGGCTTACTCGGTCTTGCCCGTGATTGCCGAAGTCAGCCGCCGCAATGGCATCCGTCCTTCCCGTCCTTTGACGATGGCGGTTATCGCTTCCCAATTTGCGATTGTCGCCAGCCCGATTGCCGCCGCGGTTGTTGCCTGCGTCACCATGCTTGAGCCGCAACATATCACGATGGCGGATGTGTTGAAAGTTACCGTTCCGTCCACGATTTTGGGTATCGGTTTGGCTTGCGTGTTTGTAAACAAACTGGGCAAAGAATTGAAAGATGATCCGCATTATCAGGCTTTGCTGCAAGATCCGAATTATGTGAAAGAATATATCGATGTGGAGGAACAACAAACCGATGTTGCCATTTCGCCGAAAGCCAAATTGTCGGTCGGTATTTTCTTGACTGCGGCATTGCTGGTGGTCGTGATGGGTGCGCTGCCTGAGCTGCGTCCGGCTTTTGAACACGATGGCGCGATCAAGCCTATGGGCATGGCACATACGATTGAAATCGTGATGCTGTCTGCTTCTGCGCTGATTATTTTGGCGTGTAAACCCAATGGCGATGCGATTACCCGAGGTTCGGTATTCCATGCCGGTATGCGTGCCGTGATTGCGGTGTTTGGCGTGGCTTGGTTGGGCGATACCTTGATGAACGGCCACTTAACAGAAGTGGAATCGACAGTCAGCCATTTGGTTGAATCTGCACCATGGACCTTTGCCTTTGCCCTGTTTGTCTTGTCGGTATTGGTCAATAGCCAAGGCGCGACAGTGGCAACGCTGTTTCCGATCGCCATCAAACTGGGTATTCCTGCGCCCATCATTATCGGCACATTTGTTGCGGTAAACGGTTATTTCTTCATTCCGAACTACGGTCCGATTATTGCCGCTATCGACTTCGATACAACCGGCTCGACCAAAATCGGCAAATTCATCTTCAACCACAGCTTCATGATTCCGGGCCTGTTGAGCATGGCATTTAGTCTGGCTTTCGGTTTGTTGTTGGTTCAACTGTATTATTGATGGACTGAAAAATAAAGGCCGTCTGAAATTAAATTTCAGACGGCCTTTTTGATATTGTTATCCGAGAGCTTAATTGCAGTATTTATTGACGTCGTTTTGGTATTGCTTAATCAGGCTGTCGCGATTGGTCAAGCGTGCGCTTTCGGCGACTTGACGGTTGATTTTGGCGATTTTGCAGTTTTCCAGCTTGTTTTGGCGGTTTTGCTCTTCGATTTTTTTATTGCGCTCTTCGATTTGTTTGTTTTGTTCCGCAACCTGTTCGTTGGGCTGCTCGGCAACCGGCTCAGATGCCGCAACAGCAGGCGCAACGGCAGGTTTGACGTTGTGCGTGCGGATGTTGACCACGCCGGAACGCTTCGGTTGCAGACGGTTTGGCGTATCGGAATAGCTGTTGCCCGATGTGCCTTTCCAAGTGTAAACCTCGGCCGCGCCGGTCAGGGCGGCGGAAGAGAGAAGGGCTGCTATCAGACAGGTTTTGAGTACGGAAGATTTCATGGGTTTCCCTTATGTAAATGATGTTCTCATGCGGCTTATTTTACTTGAAACTGCAATGCGTTGGCATATTTTTGTACGCCAAATCAAATCATGTAAAAAAATAACGTTAAAACGTGTATTGCCAATGTTAGCATCAAGCCGGTGTGATATAATGCCGTGCATCTTGCACAAACTGAAAGACCGAGCATCATGCGTATTGTAGAAAAAGCCTATACTTTCGACGACGTTTTGTTGGTTCCAGCGCACTCAAACGTGCTGCCTCGAGATGTCAAACTTCAAACCAAACTCACCCGCGATATCACGCTCAACCTCCCTCTACTTTCTGCTGCAATGGATACCGTTACCGAAGCGCGTCTGGCCATCTCTATGGCTCAAGAAGGCGGCATCGGCATTATCCATAAAAACATGACGCCGGAGTTGCAAGCGCGTGCCGTTTCCAAAGTGAAGCGCCATGAGAGCGGTGTGGTGAAAGATCCCGTTACCGTTGCGCCGACCGCATTGATCCGCGAAGTCTTGGAAATGCGCGCACAACGCAAACGCAAAATGTCCGGTCTGCCTGTTGTTGAAAACGGCAAAGTGGTCGGTATCGTGACCAACCGCGACCTGCGTTTTGAAAACCGTGTCGATCTGCCGGTTTCTGCTATCATGACTCCCCGTGACCGTTTGGTTACCGTTCCTGAAGGTACCAGCATCGATGAAGCCCGCGAAATCATGCATGCGCACAAAGTTGAGCGCGTTTTGGTGTTAAATGACCAAGACGAACTCAAAGGTCTGATTACAGTTAAAGATATTCTGAAAACAACCGAATTCCCTAATGCCAACAAAGATGCCGAAGGCCGCCTGCGCGTCGGTGCCGCGGTGGGTACCGGCGGCGATACCGAAGAGCGCGTCAAAGCATTGGTAGAAGCAGGCGTGGACGTGATTGTGGTTGATACTGCCCACGGTCATAGCCAAGGCGTTATCGATCGCGTGCGCTGGGTCAAAGAAACTTATCCGCACATTCAAGTCATCGGCGGCAACATCGCGACTGCCCAAGCCGCTTTGGATTTGGTGGCCGCCGGTGCGGATGCCGTTAAAGTCGGTATCGGCCCGGGTTCGATTTGTACCACCCGTATCGTGGCCGGCGTGGGCGTGCCTCAGCTGACTGCGATTCACAATGTTTCCGAAGCCTTGAAAGGTACAGGCGTTCCCCTGATTGCCGACGGCGGTATCCGCTTCTCCGGCGATATTGCCAAAGCTCTGGCAGCAGGTGCATACAGCGTCATGCTCGGCGGTATGTTTGCCGGTACGGAAGAAGCACCGGGCGAAATCGAACTCTACCAAGGCCGCTCTTACAAGTCTTACCGCGGCATGGGTTCGTTGGGTGCGATGAGCCAAGGCTCTGCCGACCGCTACTTCCAAGACAAAACCGACAGCACAGACAAATATGTTCCTGAAGGTATCGAAGGCCGCGTTCCTTACAAAGGCCCGATTGTGAACATCATCCACCAGCTGACTGGCGGCCTGCGCTCCAGCATGGGTTATTTGGGTTGCGCCAATATTGCTGAAATGCACGAGAAAGCAGAATTTGTGGAAATCACTTCTGCCGGTATGAGCGAATCTCACGTTCACGACGTACAAATCACTAAAGAAGCGCCTAACTACCATCGTTAAACCAGTATAAAAAGGTCGTCTGAAAATATTTCAGACGGCCTTTCTGTTTTTATAAGGTTTTAAAAATGAAGAGAATATTACTTGCCGCTGTTTGGTCTGGTGTTTCAGGTTAGGTATTTGCAGAACTTGCCGGATAAATTGGGAAGACAAACGCTTCACGCGCTGAAATGACATGTATCAACTAGTACGTTTTGAACTGAGCGATTAAACCGAGTTTCAGATGGCCTTTTAAAAATCGTATTACAATAAGCTAAAATTAAAAACACATTCCATTATGTCCAAAAAAATCCTGATTATTACCCCAAGCTGGATTGGCGACTGTGTCATGACCCAACCGCTTTATCGTCGTTTGCATGAGCTGCATCCCGGCTGCACCATTGATGCTTTTGCACCCAAATGGTCGATGGCCGTATTTGAGCGTATGCCTGAAATCAACCGTGTGATGGAAAATCCGTTTGGACATGGTGCGTTGGAATTGAAAAAACGCTGGCGTATCGGGCGTGAATTGGGAAAAGAAGGCTATGATCAAGTAATTGTTTTGCCCGGTTCGCTCAAATCCGCCATTATTGCCTTGGCTACGGGTATTAAGCAGCGTACGGGCTATGTTGGCGAGTCGCGCTATTTTTTGTTGAACGATATCCGCAAGTTGGATAAGGCCGCGTTGCCCTTGATGGTCGACCGCTATACTGCGCTGGCGCATCCGACCCAAGCAGATTTTAACGGGCATTCCGATAATCCGTGTTTTAAGATTGATCCCGAAAGCCGTCAAGCTGCTTTGGAAAAACATGGTTTGACGACGGATAAACCGATTTTGGCATTTTGTCCCGGTGCGGAATATGGCCCGGCCAAGCGTTGGCCTGCGCGTCATTTTGCCGAACTCGGCCGCCGATATTTGGCCGAGGGTTGGCAGGTTTGGCTGTTTGGTTCGCAAAAAGATTTCGATATTGCAGATGAAATCAACCAACTTTCAGACGGCCTGTGTACCAATCTTTGCGGCAAAACCAATCTTCCGGAGGCGATTGATCTGTTGTCTTGCGCCGATACGGTCGTGTGCAACGACAGCGGTCTGATGCATCTTGCGGCCGCGCTTGATCGGAAATTGGTTGCGGTTTACGGCTCATCCAGCCCTGACCATACGCCGCCTCTAAGCCAAAAGGCAAAAATCGTCAGCTTGAATTTGGATTGTTCGCCATGTTTTAAACGCGAATGTCCGTTAGGGCATACGGATTGTTTGAACAAGCTGACGCCGGATATGGTGCAAAAAGCAGCGGAAGAGCTGGCTCGTTCGGCGTAATCCAATAAAGCTTAGATGGAAAGTAGTAAAGGGCAGATTTGAGTCTGCCTTTTGATTTTTCATTTCTTTGATTTCTTAACGAAAGGCCGTCTGAAAATTATATTTCAGACGGCCTTTTTTGGTTTCAATATATCCGATTATTTTTGATGCAGATTGTAAACGTATTCGACTTCTTCGCGGCTGCCCATGAATACGGCAACACGTTGGTGCAGGCCGGTAGGTTGGATGTCGAGCATGGCTTCGATGGCGTTGTTTGATGCGCCGCCGGCTTGTTCCATAAGCAGGCTCATCGGGTTGGCTTCGTACATCAGGCGCAGTTTGCCCGGTTTGGATGGGTCGCGTTTGTCTTGCGGATACATGAATACGCCGCCGCGCATCAGGATGCGGTGGATTTCGGCAACCATGCTGGCTACCCAGCGCATATTGTAGTTTTTGCCGCGTACGCCGGTTTCGCCTGCCAGCAATTCGTCAATGTATTGTTGAACAGGGGCGAACCAATGTCTTTGGTTGGACATATTGATGGCGAATTCTTTAGTAGACTCGGGAACGCGCGGATTTTCTTTGGTCAGCAGGAATTGGTTGGCATCGTCCAGAGTGAAGACGAACACGCCGTGACCGACAGTCAGTACCAGTTGTGTTTGCGGACCGTATAAAACATAACCTGCGGCCACTTGGTCGCGGCCTTTTTGCAGGAAGGACTCGGTAGTTAATGCGCCTTCTGGTTTCGCCAAGATGGAGAAGATGGTGCCGACGGAGATGTTGACGTCGATATTGGAAGAGCCGTCCAACGGGTCAAACAATACCAAATAGCCGCCGTTTTCGTGTGTGGCGACATAGGTGTCTTCTTCTTCGCTGGCAAGGCCTGCGATGTTGGCATTGGCTTTTAAAACATCAATCATGATGTTGTTGGCAATGACGTCAAGTTTCTTTTGGTCTTCGCCTTGGATGTTGCCGGTACCTGCCATGCCCAAAACGCCGGAAAGCGCGCCGAGGCGGACTTTGGCGTTGATGTCCAAACAGGCGGCGGCTACGGATTCCAGTACGCTGGCCAGCTCTTGCGGCAGTTTGTGTTCGGGCAGGTGTTGGGCTAAGAATTGGTTCAGTGTCTTCATGGTTTCACTCTTTTCCTAAGTTTGAATCGAATATTTTTCAATTTCAGGCCGTCTGAAAACGGCGTGTTCATTTGGTTTTGCTCTCGGCCATGCCTAAAACTTCTTTAGTGCAGGCGATGCTGGTGTCTTTGATGCGTTTTTTCAGCTCGTCGCTGATGGAGTCGCTGCCGCCCAAAAGCGATGTCGCTTCTTCAGGATTGATTTGGTCGACTGTTTTTTCGCCGATGCAGCGGCAGATTTTTTCAGTGGTCGCGGAATCAAACGGGCTTTTTCCGGAGGCTTTTTCTACGCAGGCTTCGGTTGCCGAGCGGACAAATTCGGTGCGGAAACTTTGGGTAAATTCTTCTTTAAATTCGTTTTTTGCTGATTCGCTGCACGCGCAGAGCAGGAGTGTGCAGGCTAGGGGTGTGCGTATATTCATGAGTGGACGGCCGTTAATTGTTATGTTGTGAATTGTAGTGGAAAAAGGCTTAAGTATAAAGGGTTAAGGCCGTCTGAACAGGTATGGCGGCAAAATCAAAGCGTTTGGGTATACGTTCAGACGGCAGTGTTTATTTCGTTTTGCTTTCCAATACATAATGCGCGCCGACATCTTGCGCCAAAATTTTGGCAAGTTCGGGCA
The DNA here is from genome assembly GCF_001812725.1 of Neisseria sp. HMSC067G12. Taxonomy (NCBI): domain Bacteria; kingdom Pseudomonadati; phylum Pseudomonadota; class Betaproteobacteria; order Neisseriales; family Neisseriaceae; genus Neisseria; species Neisseria sp. HMSC067G12. The sequence goes on from NZ_KV810226.1 coordinate 29,009, forward strand.
GATTGTTTTGCAACTGTTCGGCAAGCATATAGGGCGGGTTGATGACGAACATGCCGCTGCCGTGCATACCGAAGCCGTCGCTGCGCGGCGTATGGACATGAAGCTCGGCGTGCAGATAATTGTCGGGAGCGATTTTTTTGAGTTCGTCCGGAAGTTTGCGGCTTTCTTCGCGGCTCAAGCAGGGATACCAAACCATGTAGCAGCCGGTTTCAAAGCGTTTTAAAGCATCTTTCAAGACTTGGACGACACGGCGGTAGTCTTGTTTTTCTTCGTAGGGCGGATCAATCAAGACGGCGGCGCGGCGCGGCGGAGGAGGCAGAAGTGAAATCAAACCTTGATAACCGTCCGCTTGGCTGACCTGCACTTTACGCGCAGGGCGAACTTCGCGCATATTGTTTTGTAAATGGACAAAATCGGCAGGGTGCAGCTCAAAGAGGCGCATTTTGTCGCTGTCGCGCGTGAGCGCCTGTGCTAGCCAAGGCGAGCCGCAGTAAAGGTTGTCTTGCGGCAGTATTTGTTTCAGACGGCCCACAAATTCGGCCAATTCGGCAGGCAGCTTGTCAGCTTGTTCCAAGAGCACAAAGCCTTGTTTGTATTCGCCGACTTTTTGCGCTTCATCGCCGCTCAAATCATACAAACCGGCACCGCTGTGCGTATCGATATACCAATAGGGCTTGTCTTTGCGGTTGAAATATTCGAGGACGAGGAAGAGGGTAAAGTGCTTGAGCATATCGGCTGGTTGCCGGCATGGAAGGCGTGGCGGTAGCTGAGCATGATCGGGCTGCGGAAATAAAAATTCGATTATACCCCAAACCATCGCCATCACCGCTTTCAGACGGCCTTTGTGCCTGGAAAATGCTACAATATCCGCCTTATCGTACCATCGGAAAGAAGACATCATGTTTACAGGCATCGTACAAGGTATGGGCAAAATTACAGACATCGCCCAACCTTCGCCCGACTTTCGTACCCACACAGTTGAGCTGCCCCCCGAAATCGCCGACAATCTGCAAACCGGCGCCTCTGTCGCCAACAATGGTTGCTGCCTGACCATTACCCGAATCGACGGCAACAAAGTCAGCTTTGATTTGATGGACGAGACCTTACGTAAAACCAATCTCGGCAGCTTGAAAGTCGGCGACAGTGTCAATTTGGAACGCGCGGCGCGGTTTGGCGATGAAATCGGCGGCCATGTAATGAGCGGCCATGTGATGGCGGTTACCCGAATTTCCCGAATTGAATCAAGCGAGTTCAACCGTACAGTTTGGTTTGAGCTGCCGGAAAACCTCAAGCCCTACATCCTGACCAAAGGCTTTGTCGGTTTGGACGGTTGCAGCCTGACCATAGGTGAAATCAGCGACAGCGAATTTTGCGTACACCTGATTCCGGAGACTTTGGAGCGCACCCTGTTTGGCAGCCGCAAAGAAGGCGACCTCATTAATATTGAAATCGATCCGCAAACCCAAGCCGTTGTCGATACCGTGATGCGAGTATTGGCGCAAAAGGCCGTCTGAAAAAAAGAAAGCCGAAATGAAATTATCCAATTTTTTGAAAAAAGCGAATTCCGTTTTAAACCGTCTGGATTTAATCCTGCCTGACGAAGCCGGTAAAACCGACTGGCGCGCTTTGGCCTACCGTTGGCACAGCGTGGGCAAAAAAGGCATTTTGGAAAGCCTGCCACGTCCGCATACGTTTCCTTTGAGCAGATTGGCGGCAGTCGGTTCGCAAACCGACAGGCTGAAACGCAATACCGAGCAATTTTTGGCAGGCCGTCCGGCAAATAATGTCTTGATGACCGGCGCACGCGGTACGGGCAAATCTTCCTTGGTTAAAGCGTTGTTACACGAATACGCCGAGCGCGGCCTGCGACTGATTGAGGTGGATAAAAGCGATTTGATCAGCTTACCGGCTTTGTTGACGCTGTTGTCTGAGCGTCCCGAGAAATTTATCGTTTTCTGCGATGATTTGTCGTTTGAAACCGGTGATGAGACCTATAAAGCCTTGAAAACTGCTTTAGACGGCGGACTGTCGCAACGTTGCACCAATGTTTTGGTTTATGCTACTTCCAACCGTCGTCATTTAATTCCTGAATACATGGATGAAAACGGCGGTACGACGGGCACTCGCGGCGAAATCCATCAGAAAGAGGCCGTCGAGGAGAAAATCTCCCTTTCCGACCGCTTCGGCTTATGGCTGAGTTTTTATCCTTTCGATCAAAACGATTATTTGACCGCCGTAGCCAACTGGTTGGACGATTTCAATGTGCCTTTTGACGATACGGCGCGCCAAGCCGCGTTGCAATGGGCGCAAATGCGCGGCAGCCGTTCAGGCCGCTCGGCATGGCAGTTTGCCTGCGACTGGGCAGGTCGGTTGCCGGAAGAAAGAGTGTTGGATTAAGGCTGAAAAAGCAAAGGCCGTCTGAATATGGTTTCAGACGGCCTTTTTGTATTTTTATTTATCCATCAGCGCAAGCATGAAGACAACCACTGCTGGCGTTGGCGCGGATTGAGCAGATGATAGAGGCGGTATTGGATTTCCATTTCATCCACTGCATAGTCCATGCTGGAGAGGTAGCGGCTTTCAACATAGTCGCGGGCGGCGTTTGAATCGAATGAGTCGCCGGAGAGGATTTTGATGATGGTTTGACGGCGGTTGCGGTCGGAGCGTACGGTTTTGCGGTAGGCTTTATCGTTGATTTGTTTGAAGTCGGTACGCAGGCGGCGCAGAGCGGCGTGTTGGTCGGCGGATAAATTAAGCTGTCGAATGTCGCAATTTGGATGGAAGTCGTCTAAAGTGGCCAGAAACGGACCGGCATGTGCAGGCAGGCTGGAACAGAGTAGGGCGAGTGCTAAGAAAGTAAAAGTCGGATAGCGGGAAAGTGCGACAGACACGGTGTTTTCCTAATATTTCATCAGGTTTGGAAATATAACCGATTAGCGTGTGAAAGGCAGTATCAAAGCAGTTAACTTTTGTTAATGATGTTAGATTTTTCTGCACGTGTATGTATTCAAATAATTTATTTTCAAAGCCTTACAATTTGATTTTAAGTTTCATTAATGTATGTGAAATGTAAATTCATAAAAATGACGGTAGAGACGTTGTCGGCGGCATACAACATAGGGTTAAAAATGCGATAATGACAAAGGAACACACTTTAGGAGAATAAACATGACCGACTACCGTATTGCCCCCAGTATTTTGTCTGCCGATTTTGCCCGTTTGGGCGAAGAGGTTGCCGAAGTTATCCGCGCGGGTGCGGATTTGATTCATTTTGACGTGATGGACAATCATTATGTGCCGAATCTGACTTTCGGCCCTATGGTTTGTGCGGCTTTGAAACCGTATGCAACCGTGCCGGTCGATGTGCATTTGATGGTTGAGCCGGTGGACGATTTGATTCATGCGTTTGCCAAATCCGGTGCCAATATCATTACCTTTCATCCCGAAGCCAGCCGCCATGTCGACCGCAGCTTGGGTTTGATTAAAGAATACGGCTGTCAGGCAGGCTTGGTATTGAATCCTGCTACGCCGGTTAATATTCTGGAAAACGTTTTGGACAAACTGGATATGGTGTTGCTGATGTCGGTCAACCCGGGCTTTGGCGGACAAAGCTTTATCCCGAATACGCTGGTGAAAGTCCGCAAAGTGCGCGAGATGTTGGACGAGTATGAACGGCAAAGCGGCCGCCATATTGCATTGGAAGTCGATGGCGGCGTGAAGACAGACAATATTGCAGAAATTGCGGCGGCAGGTGCGGATACGTTTGTGGCCGGTTCGGCGATTTTTGGCAAACCGGATTATAAAGCCGTTATCGATGAAATGCGTCAACAGTTGGCGCAAGTCGGATAACGAAGCCGGGATATTCTTGGTTTCCAAATTTTAAATAATCAATGTTTAATATTAAAGGCCGTCTGAAATAATTTTCAGACGGCCTTTTGTTTTAGCCTAAACCCTTACAGCGGCCATTTCAATGCAGGATTGCTTTCAATGACTGCTTTGAATTGGTTTTGAATGCGCTCAATCGCTTCTTGCGTATCCGCTTCAAAACGCAACACCAAAATCGGCGTGGTATTGGAAGCACGCATCAGGCCGAAGCCGTCAGGGAATTCAACGCGCAAGCCGTCGATGGTGATGATTTCGGTCGCACCTTCAAACTTGGCATTGGCAGCCAGCTCTTCAATCACTTTGTGGCCGTTGCTGCCTTCGGGCAGGTCGATGTTGAGTTCGGGCGTGGAAATGCTTTGCGGCAGCTTGTTCAACACTTCGGACGGATTGTCGAAGGCAGACAGGATTTCCAAGAGGCGTGCGCCGGCATACATACCGTCGTCGAAGCCGAACCAGCGTTCTTTAAAGAAAATGTGTCCGCTCATTTCGCCGGCCACCAGTGCGCCGGTTTTTTTCATGGTGGACTTGATGAAGCTGTGGCCGGTTTTTTCCATCACAGGATCACCGCCGTGTTCTTTAATCCAAGGTGCGAGCAGGCGGGTGGATTTGACGTCGAAAATCACTTTGGCTTTAGGATTGCGGCTCAACACGTCTTGCGCGAAAAGCATCAGTTGGCGGTCCGGATAGATGATGTTGCCGTCTTTGGTAACCACGCCCAAGCGGTCGGCATCGCCGTCAAATGCCAAGCCGATTTCGGCATCGCCATTTTTGAGCTCGACGATGAGGTCTTGCAGGTTTTTCGGTTTGGAAGGGTCGGGGTGGTGGTTAGGGAAGTTGCCGTCCACTTCGCAGAAAAGTTCGGTTACTTCGTTGCCCAAGCCTTTGTAGAGTTTGCCCGCGAATGCGCCGCCGACACCGTTGCCCGCGTCGATGGCGATTTTCATCGGGCGTTTGAGCTTGATGTGGCCGACGATATTGTTGTGGTATTCGCCGGAGATGTCTTTTTCGGTTACGCTGCCTTGTTTGTCAGCGGCAACAAAACCGTCTTTTTCAATAATGGCTAAAAGTTCTTGAATGGCTTCGCCTGCGAGCGTGTCGCCGCCGAGCATCATTTTGAAACCGTTGTAATCGGGCGGATTGTGGCTGCCGGTAATCATCACGCCGCTACCGCCGCATTCGTTGATGGCCGCGAAGTAGAGCATAGGGGTGGCAACCATGCCGACATTGAGGACGTCGATGCCGCTGTCTGTGAAACCGCGTTGAATCTGCGCCATCAGGCCGGGGCCGCTCAAGCGTCCGTCGCGGCCGAGTGCGATACGGGTAATGCTTTTTTCTGCGGCTTTGGTGGCAATGGCTTTGCCGATTAAGTAGGCTGCTTCGTCAGTCAGGGTTTTGCCGACGATGCCTCGGATGTCGTAGGCTTTGAAAATGTCGCGGGCGATATTTGCCATGTGGATTTCCTTTAAATTTAAGGGGAAATAATGAGGCTTATTCTAACACGGCTAAAAGGCCGTCTGAAAAAATCAGACGGCCTTTTGTTGTTACATCAAAGAACAGTGTTGTTTGGACGAATCAATTGTTGAAAGTGTTGCACTGGTTGATGTCGCCGCTTTCCAAGCCGCGCTTGAGCCAAGTCATGCGTTCTTCGGACGAGCCGTGGGTAAAGCTGTCGGGAACGACATAGCCCTGAGCTTGTTTCTGCAAGCGGTCGTCGCCGACGGATTCGGCGGCAAGCATCGCTTTTTTAATATCTTCGGCTTTGAAGATATTGTTGTTGACGGCGTAGTGTCCCCAAATACCGGCGAAACAGTCGGCCTGCAATTCGAGTTTGACGGAAAGGGCGTTGGCCTCTTTCTTGCCGACTTGCTGTTGCATTTTGTGGACTTTAGGCAGAATGCCGAGCAGGTTTTGAACGTGATGGCCGACTTCATGGGCAATAACGTAGGCAAACGCGGCATCGCTGGCGGATTCGAGCTTGGTGCGCATGTCTTCGTAGAAGCTCAAATCCAAATAAACTTTTTGGTCGCCCGGGCAGTAAAACGGACCCATGGCAGATTGGCCTGTACCGCAGGCGGTGGATGTACCGCCTTCATACAACACCATGGTTGTCGGTGTGTAGCGTTGGCCGTGTTGTTGGAAATATTTGCTCCATGCTTTTTCCGTCTCGGCAAGGACGACACGGGACATTTCGTTCAATTCGGCTTCTTGTTGGCTGTCGAGTCGGGTAGCTTGCTGGGTAGGAATGCCCATTGAAGATGAGCCGCCGACCAAACCGCTCAAATCCACGCCGTAATATGCGCCGACCAAAACCACAATAATGCCGAGTATGCCCGGCGTTTTGCCGCCACCGCCGCCACGGCTTCCGCGGCGATCTTCGACGTTTTGGCTTTGTTCACGGCCTTTCCAATCCATAATGCGTATCCTGTGTAGTTTTCATGCGGCGGATTATACTATGGAATGTCAAATGTGTTTGATCGAATTGTGAATATTGCTGGAGGCCGTCTGAAAATGCGACATCGGGAAAGTGAAAACGGCAGTATCTTTCAGACGGCCTTGGTGTTTGTTAGAATGAACAAACCTACTATTGGGAGATATAAGATGAAAGTCAGCAGTAAAGCTATTGTCAACGGCGAATTTGAAGACAAATACGGCAAGCGCGGCAGCCAGTTCAGTCCGAGCGGTATGCCTTCTTATTCGATTCCTTTTGAAATCGAAGATGCGCCTGAAGGAACAAAATCGTTTGCCGTGGTATTGGAAGACAAAGATGCCATTTCAGCATCGGGTTTTGTATGGACGCATTGGTTGATTTCGGATTTGAAACGCACTTCCGTGGCAGAAAATGAGAGTATTTCTGCAACAGATTTTACGCAGGGCGCGAATACTTGGGCGAGCGCGTTGGGTAAGTTTGAAATCGAAGAGGCTTCGTTTTACGGCGGTATGGCGCCACCGAACAACCGCCATCGTTACGAGCTGATTGTGTATGCGCTGGATACCGTTTTGGATTTGCCGCGCGGTTTCCGCTTTAATGAGCTGCATTTTGCCATGCAGGGCCATATGTTGGATTCGGCATGCGTGGTCGGTACTTATGATGTGTGAAGGTATCGTCATTAATGATTGAAAAACAGCCTGTCCGTTTTGAATTCGGACAGGCTGTTTTTATGGGAAATCAAATCAATTAAACCACTTCGGCTTTGGTGATGATCACAGGCTCGGTCGGTACATCGTCGTGGTAGCCGTGGCGTTTGGTAGAAACGCCTTCGATGGCATCGACAACGTCAAAACCGTCAACGACTTTACCGAATACGGCATAGCCCCAGTCTTGGACGACGGTTTTGCCGTACAATTCTTTAGAGCGGAAGTTCAGGAAAGCGTTGTCGGCAGTGTTGATGAAAAATTGCGTGCTGGCAGAGTGCGGATCGGAAGTACGCGCCATGGCGATGGTGTATTTTTCGTTAGGCAAACCGTTGGACGCTTCGTTTTGAATCGGATCGCGGGTTTCTTTTTCGTTCATGTTTTCATCCATGCCGCCGCCTTGAATCATGAAGCCTTTGATGACGCGGTGGAAGATTACGCCGTCGTAGAAGCCGTCTTTAACGTATTGCTCGAAGTTTTTAGCAGTAACGGGGGCTTTGTCGAAATCGAGTTCGATTTTGATGTCGCCTTTGTTGGTGTGCAGGATAATCATGGGTTTCCTTTCGTTAGAATCCGGTTTTGAATCATTTGTTAAATTGTGTCTGAACGACAAACTTCAAGGCCGTCTGAAAAATATTCTTTCAGACGGCCTGGACTATGTTTACGGGTTTACGGCATCAGGACGAAATAAGCCCACAGCGCAACCAATACGATACAGAGGACGTTCAGCAATAAGCCGACGTTCATCATTTCGCGTTGCTTAATCAAGCCCGTACCGAACACAATCGCGTTAGGCGGCGTAGCAACCGGCAGCATGAACGCGCAAGACGCGCCGATGCCGATGACGAATACTAAGACTTGTTCGGGCAGCCCCATTTGTGTGGCGATGCTGGCGAAAATAGGCACGAGCAGCGCGGCGGAGGCGGTGTTACTGGTGAACTCGGTCAGGAAGATGATGAAGGCGGCAACCACGAAAATTACCAGCAATGCAGGAGAATGGGAGAAGGTGGAGGCAACCTGTTGACCCAATGCTTCAGACGCGCCGGAAGATTGCAGCAACGCGCTCAAGCTGATACCGCCGCCGAAGAGCATCAATACACCCCAGTCGGTATTGCGCGCGACTTCTTTCCATTGCGCCACGCCGAATACGACGACGGCAACGGCGGCAATCAGGGCGATGACGGTGTCTGGGTTGGAAATACCGAATGCAGCTTTGATTTTGGAGCTGAATACCCAAGCAACGGCGGCAGCCAAGAAAATCAACAGCGCGATCACGCGGTGTAGCGTCCAAGGAATAGACTCCTCTTTAACTTCCACACGTTCGTTCAAATTAGGTTTGAGGATGACATACATGGAGAACAGCATCAGCGGCAGAATCAACAGCATCATCGGCAGGCCGAGCTTCATCCAGCCGACGAAGTCCAAGTTCAGCGCTTTGGCGGCAATCATGTTTGGCGGTGAACCGACCACGGTACCCAAACCGCCGATACTGGCGCAGTAGGCGATGCCGAGCAGGACGAAAACGTAGGTTTTGCGCTCTTTTTCTTGGTCGAGGTGGCTCATCATACCCATGGCTAAAGGTAGCATCATGGCGGCGGTCGCAGTATTGCTGATCCACATGGACAGGAAGGCGGTAACGGCAAACAGCATCAACACAGCCACTTTCATATTGCCGCGCGACAGGCGCAACAGGCTGACGGCGATTTTACGGTCGAGGCGCTGCATGTGCAGGGCGGTGGCAAGCGCGAAGCCGCCGAAGAAGATGTAAATCGTCGGATCGGCAAAGCCCGCCATCGCTTTTTTGATGTCCATGTCGGGGAAGCCGAGTACGACGGCGAGAATCGGTACCATTAATGCGGTTACCGTGATGTGGACGGCTTCGGTAAACCAAAGCGCGGCTACGAAAATCAATAGCGCGATGCCTTTGTTGGCGTCGGGGCTGTAAGGCAGGATGCTGTAAATGCCGAAACAGACGACGGCGGAGATGATGGTGGTCAGCAGGCCTTTAAAGTCGGTAATCGGCTTTTGTGCACTGAGCAGCTCGACGTTTTCCGGATGCTGGGTTTTGTCCTTTGCGTGCAGATCCATAGAATGTTCCTCTGAAGTTTGCTGGTTTTTCTTTTACGCTTGTGCCGGCCGTTTTCAGACGGCCTGACAGCGACAGTATATTTGTAATTTAATGTAGTGTAAATAAATTGTAAATTATTTTTTAAAATAAAATAAAAAACGGACAAGCAGCAGGAAGGCTGTTTGTCCGTTCGATTAGGAAAGTGATTGGATTTTAAACGTTTTGTGGCGGGTTGCCTTGTGCTTTAACCAGCAGGCTGCACACGGCCAAAGCGGCCGCAGCCAAGAGCGCGCCTGCAATGCCGATATTGGAAAGGCCGAACCAAGTGGTCACGTAATGCCCCAAAAGCGCACCGCCGCCGATACCGACATTGTACAAACCTGAATAAATCGAGTTGGCCACATCTGTCGCATCGGAAGCAAACGTTAATACTTTGGAGACCATGCCCAAGCTGACGATGACGATGGCCACGCCCCAAATAAACACCAGCGCATATACCGCATACGGGAAAGAGGCAAGCGGCAGAAGCAGCAGGGCGGAGAGCAGGATGACCGTCACTGCGCCGAGCATAAACAAACGTTGCGCTTTGGCAAACCATTTGCCGAACAGATAAGATGCGGCAAATCCTGCCAAACCGTACAGGCTCAAGACTATTGTTACTTGTTCGGCTTTAAAGTGGCCGATTTGCAAAACGAAAGGCTCGATATAGCTGTATGCCGTGAAATGGGCTGTAATAATCAACACCGTCATGGCATAGAGCAGCATCAGGTTGCGGCGTTTGAACAAACTCGGCAGGCTGCTTAAAGAGCCGGTATTTTGGCTGGGTAAAGCAGGCAGGTTTTTAGCCAACACCAGCATTACGCCGGCGGCGCAGACACCAATCAGCAGGAAACTGAGCTGCCAGCTGAAATATTGCCCGACCACGCGTCCGAGCGGAATACCCAACACCATCGCCAAAACCGTACCCGTGCTGAGCAGGCCCAAAGCCTGATTGGTCTTACCGTCCGGAGCAAGCCGTACCGCCAAAGAAGCCGTAATCGACCAAAATACTGCGTGTGTCAGCGCAATCCCGATACGGCTGACTAAAAGGATGTTGAAGTTCCAAGAAAAGAACGACAGCGCGTGAAACAGCGCAAACAGTGCAAACAGCATCAGCAATAATTTGCGCCGTTCGATGTTTTTCGTCATCAGCATCAGCGGCAGCGATAGGAGCGCAACAATCCACGCATACACCGTAATCATCATGCCCACTTCCGTTGCCGGTTTGCCAAAGCTCTGACCGATGTCGCTCAAAAGCGCAATCGGAATGTATTCGGTGGTATTGAAAATAAACGCCCCCACCGCCAGCGCGCATACGCTAACCCATTGTTTGAATGTTGAAGTCATTATTATGTCCGTTTGATGAAGCAAAAGGCGTTATTGTACGCCTATCTGCATTTTTCAGACGGCCTTAATGAAGAATTTGCAAGCTGTTTGCGTAAGGAGTAAAGTGTTCGGCAACCATATTTGTGTGAATGAAAGGAAATACAAATGCAAACTGTTACCCTCAACATCGACGGCATGACCTGCGGTGGCTGCGTGAAAAGCGTAACCCGTCTTTTGGAAGGCGTAGAAGGCGTAGAAAAAGCAGAAGTCAGCTTGGAAAACAAAAATGCAGTGATTACTTTCGATGAAAGCAAAACAGATGCCGACGCGCTGATTGATGCCGTAGAAGACGGCGGCTACGATGTGGCTTTGTAACCGATAAGTGTATTTTTGAATAAAGGTCGTCTGAACAGTTTCAGACGGCCTTTGTCTCTTGATACTTACTTTTTGCCATTATGTCGTTTTCGTTTGATAATACATAAACACAAAAACACGCGCCAAACAATCAATAGGAGGCTTTGCCATGCAACAAAAAGTCCGTTTTCAAATCGAAGGCATGACCTGTCAGGCCTGCGCTTCGCGTATTGAAAAAGTGTTGAACAAAAAAGATTTTGTCGAATCGGCGGGGGTGAACTTTGCCAGCGAGGAGGCGCAGGTTACATTTGACGACAGCAAAACCTCCGCAGCCGACATCGCCAAAATCATTGAGAAAACCGGTTACGGCGCAAAGGAAAAAACGGAAGATACATTGCCGCAACCTGAAGCAGAACACCATATCGGCTGGAGGCTGTGGCTTTTGCTGGCCATTAATATTCCGTTTTTAATCGGCATGGTAGGCATGATGATCGGGCGGCACGATTGGATGATTCCGCCTGTATGGCAATTTGTGCTGGCAAGCATAGTGCAACTTTGGCTGGCCATCCCGTTTTACAAAAGCGCGTGGGCAAGCATTAAGGGCGGGTTGGCGAATATGGACGTGCTGGTTACCATCGGCACGGTATCGATTTACCTGTATTCCGTTTATATGCTGTTTTTCAGCCCGCACGCGGCGCACGGCATGGCACACGTGTATTTTGAAGTAGGCGTGATGGTGATCGGTTTTGTGTCGCTGGGCAAATTTTTGGAACACCGCACCAAAAAATCCAGCCTGAACAGCTTGGGCTTGCTGCTCAAGCTCACGCCGACCCAAGTCAACGTGCAACGCAATGGCGAATGGAAACAGCTTCCCATCGACCAAGTACAAATCGGCGACCTTATCCGCGCTAACCACGGCGAACGCATTGCCGCCGACGGCATTATTGAAAGCGGCAGCGGTTGGGCGGATGAGAGTCATCTTACCGGCGAATCCAACCCCGAAGAGAAAAAGGCAGGCGGCAAAGTGTTGGCGGGTGCGTTGATGACCGAAGGCAGCGTGGTTTACCGCGCCACACAGCTCGGCAGCCAAACATTGCTCGGCGACATGATGAACGCGCTCTCTGAAGCACAAGGCAGTAAAGCACCGATTGCGCGTGTGGCCGATAAAGCGGCGGCGGTGTTTGTGCCAACTGTCGTGGGCATTGCGCTTTTGACTTTTATCGTTACTTGGCTGATTAAAAGTGATTGGACGGTTGCGCTGATGCATGCCGTTGCTGTTTTAGTGATTGCCTGTCCGTGCGCGCTTGGTCTGGCAACCCCTGCCGCGATTATGGTCGGTATGGGCAAGGCGGTGAAACACGGGATTTGGTTTAAAGACGCGGCGGCAATGGAAGAAGCTGCCCACGTCGATGCCGTCGTGTTGGACAAAACCGGCACGCTGACCGAAGGCAAACCGCAGGTTGCCGCCGTTTATTGCGTACCCGACAGCGGCTTTGACGAAGACGCTTTGTACCGCATCGCCGCCGCCGTTGAACAAAACGCCGCCCACCCGCTCGCCCGCGCCATCGTCTCCGCAGCCCAAGCGCGCGGCTTGGATATTCCCACTGCAAAAGACGCCCAAACCGTTGTTGGCGCAGGCATTACCGCCGAAGTGGAAGGCGTGGGTTTGGTGAAAGCAGGAAAAGCCGAATTTGCCGAACTGAACTTGCCGAAGTTTTCAGACGGCGTTTGGGACATTGCAAGCATTGTTGCAGTCTCAGTTGACAACAAACCCATCGGCGCATTCGCACTCGCCGACGCGCTGAAAGCCGATACCGCCGAAGCCATAGGCCGTCTGAAAAAACACAATATCGATGTTTACATCATGAGCGGTGACAACCAAGGCACGGTCGAATACGTCGCCAAACAACTGGGTATCGCACACGCCTTCGGCAACATGAGTCCGCGCAACAAAGCCGCCGAAGTGCAGAAACTCAAAGCCGCCGGCAAAACCGTGGCGATGGTCGGCGACGGCATCAACGACGCACCCGCGCTCGCTGCCGCCAACGTCAGCTTCGCGATGAAAGGCGGTGCGGATGTTGCCGAACACACCGCATCCGCTACACTGATGCAGCATTCGGTCAACCAACTCGCCGATGCCCTGCTGGTGTCGCAAGCGACTTTGAAAAACATCAAGCAAAACCTGTTTTTCGCTTTTTTCTACAATATCTTGGGCATTCCGCTCGCCGCACTCGGCTTTTTAAACCCCATCATCGCGGGCGCGGCAATGGCGGCAAGCTCGGTTTCCGTGTTGAGCAATGCCTTGCGCCTGAAACGGGTGAATATTGAGTGATAATATAAAGGCCGTCTGAAGACTGTTTTTTCAGACGGCCTGTCATCAAGTATTTTTGAAGGAATAATCAGATGAAAACACTTCGTTTATTGTTTGGCTTGGCATTGGTTGCCACTGCGTTTAGCGTGCAGGCTGAGGATTACAGCGAGAAGCAGCACGATAAGCTGATACGGGAATGCAATCGGAACAATCTGGAAAGTTGCGTCACTGCGGCCATTTGGACGCGCGACTATCTTGAAGCGCCTGCTAATGCTTATCCGTTTCTGAAAAAAGCTTGTGATGGCGGCAATATGCGCGGCTGCAATGTTTTGGGTAATCTGTATCTTAATCCGTCCAGCGGTTTGGGTATGGATTATGCCGCCGCGGTCAAGCTCTACGAACGGGCCTGTAAAGGCGGTTATGAAAATGCCTGTACCAATCTTGAAGACACTAAAGCAGAGATGGCGCAAGGCAATACATCAGACCGCGACAGCCGGTTAAACCAACTGAGCGAATCTTGTGCTTTGGAAAATGAAGCCGCTTGTCAGGCATTGATGCTGGAAATGCAACGTTGAGTATGACGTTGAGGCCGCCTGAAGACTTTTTTTCAGACGGCCTTTAATCCATATCTTTTCTGATTTTGAGACCCAAGCGGGAGTATGTCGTATGGACATGATGTTGTTGACCAATATTGTATTGATTGTTTTATGTATTTTTACCATGTTGCTGGTGTGGTCGCGCAACTGGAAACGCAAGCAGGCGTATTTTGAGAAAATCAAAAGCAATCCGGAAAACCTCAAATGGGTTGGGCAAAATCTGACCGGTCAGGAGTGGAAGGATTTGAAAGCCGTGAGCGACCGTTTTGGGCTGCCGGTGTTGCAGGCCAAGCAATTAATTGATTTTTATAAAAACGGTCAGCGTTAATTTATGATTTAACGATAGAATTTGACTGAAGTTAAGGCCGTCTGAAATAGCACTCTTATAATAATATAAGTAATATTTCAGACGGCCTTGCTGTTGGTTCAAATAAAGGGAGGAGAATAAAAATGACCGTTTACTTAATCGGCGATTCTGTTCGGCTTGCATCGGAGCCTTACACACGCGCCGCTTTGTTTGAGGCGGATATTGTTTCTCCATCGGAAAACTGCCGCTCGTCGCATGATGTGTTAGAGCATATCGGGCAATGGACAGAGGGCGCGACAGTGGGAGACATTATCCACATCAACTGCGGTTTGCACGACATCCGCCACAATCAAGGCTGTAATGAGCCGGTGGCCGATATAGAAACCTACCGCAACAACCTGACCCGAATTTTCGATTATCTGAAACGGACGGGTGCAAAAATTATTTGGGCGAGCAGTACGCCGTTTTTGGAAAGTGTACACAATATCGTCAAACCCTCGCGCCGTTATCTGGCCGACTTGAAGGCCTATAACCGTGTGGCGGAGGATTTGGCAAGGCAATATGGTTTTGCCGTCAATGATTTATATAGTTTGATGTTCGGGCAGGATTTGACTGATGTGATGCTGTGCGACGGACTTCATTTCAATGAGTTCGGCAGTAAGATGATAGGCAAGGCAGTAGCAGAGGCGATATTGAAACAGATGGATTAACCTGACTTAATTTGTTTTGTCATGTTTTGGCTTTCAGACGGCCTTTAAAGTTGAAGTGAAGCCCCGATATATGGTAATATAGCACTAATCCTATCAACATTTAATCCAGGAGTATGGCCATGAGCGGCGAATTAGATAAAATCAGCGGTAAAGTAAAAGAAGTGGCAGGAGATGTATCCAGCAATACCAAACTTGAAGCTGAGGGCTTGGTTCAACAAGGCGTTGGCAAAGTAAAAGAAGCAGCATCAGATATTGAAAGCAAAGCCAGTGACACTTTAGAAGAAGGTAAAGCAAAAGGTTCGCAATTGTTTGAAGAAGCTAAAGAAAAAGCAACTGCTTTAGCCGATGAAGCCAAAGAGAAAGTAGCACACTTGGCTGAAGAAGCCAAAGAAAAAGCTGAAGGCTTGATTAATGATATTAAAAGCAAATTTTAATATTTAAAGAATAAAAGGCCGTCTGAAAGATTTTCAGACGGCCTTTTATTATGGTTTTAAAGCTTAGGCAAACTGTTTGCCAAATTTGATAAATTCGTCTTTTTTGGCTTTGGCTTTGCCGGAGTCGATGGCTTCTTGAGCGGCTTTGACGCCATCTGCCAGCGAAGCAACCACATTTCCTGCATAGAGCGCGGCAGCGGCGTTAAGGACGACGATATCGCGTGCGGCACCAGCTTTGCCGTCCAACACTTCGTTCATTTTTTGCAGGGATTCTTGCGCGTTTTCGACTTTGATTTCGTCCAAATTGCGGCGGACTTCCATGCCGAAATCGGCTGGGCTGATGTCGTATTCGGTGATTTTGCCGTCTTTCAGTTCGGCAACGCGGGTTTTGCCGGTCAGCGTGATTTCATCCAAACCACCTTCGCCGCACACAACCAAAACATGTTTAGATCCAAGCTGTTGCAATACGCGGGAAAGAATGCCGCACAAGTCGATGTGGAACACGCCCAAGAGTTGGTTTGCCGCGCCGGCCGGATTGGTCAGCGGGCCCAAGATATTGAAGATGCTGCGGAAGCCGAGCGAGCGGCGGACAGGGGCAACATAGCGCATGGCGCTGTGATGGTTGGGCGCGAACATAAAGCCGATGCCGGTTTGCTGAATGCTTTGGGCAACCTGTTCGGGGTTGAGGTTGAGGTTGGCACCCATTTGTTCCATGACATCGGCAGCGCCGCTGGATGAAGAAACGGAGCGGCCGCCGTGTTTGGCGACTTTCGCACCTGCCGCAGCCGCGACAAACATAGAAATCGTGGAAATATTGAAGGTTTTGGCACCGTCGCCGCCTGTGCCGACAATATCGACTAAGTCGTCGGCGTTTTCCAGCGGCACTTTAGTGGCAAATTCGCGCATCACGCTGGCTGCGGCGGTAATCTCGGAAACGGTTTCAACTTTAATCCGCAGGCCGGTCAGAATGGCGGCGATTTGCTCGGGAGGAACTTGGCCGCTCATGATTTGGCGCATGAGGTCGGTCATTTCATCGTAGAAAAGTTCGTTGTTGCTGATGAGGCGTTCAATTGCTTGTTGAGGGGTAATCATGATTTTTCCTTTGTTTGTGTCCGATGTGATTCAGGCCGTCTGAAATGCGGTTTGAACACTCAAACACATTTCAGACGGCCTTTCATTAAGATTTTTGCGGACGATAGTCTTTGAATTCTTCCAAGAAGTTTTTCAGCATATCGTGGCCGTGTTCGGTCAGCAGGGCTTCGGGGTGGAACTGTACGCCTTCGACGGCATATTCTTTGTGGCATACGCCCATGATTTCGCCGTCTTCCGTCCACGCGGTAATTTCGAGGCAGTCGGGCAGGGTGGCGCGGTCGATGGCTAGGCTGTGGTAGCGCGTGCAGTTGACCGGATTGGGTAGGTCTTTAAACATGCCTGTGCCGTGGTGGAAAACGGGGGAGACTTTGCCGTGCATCATCGTTTGCGCGCGCACGACATTGCCGCCGAATGCTTCGCCCATGGTTTGATGGCCGAGGCACACGCCCATGACGGGCAGCCTGCCGGCAAAGTGCTGCATGGCTGCAACAGAAATGCCTGCCTCTTTAGGGGAACAAGGGCCGGGGCCGATGACCAGATATTGCGGTTTCAGGGCTTCGATTTCTTCGATGGTGATTTCATCGTTGCAGCGTACCAAAACTTCCTGCCCCAATTCGGCAAAGTATTGGACGATGTTGTAGGTGAAGCTGTCGTAGTTATCAATGAATAAAAGCATTTGCAAACCTTTAATGACATTTCGGCAGACAGGGTAAGGTCTGCCAAAATTGTAAAAATCGTTTATGTTTGCATAATATCACAATCTTTACCTAAAGGCCGTCTGAAACGGCGGATAAGACAAAACAGCTAAAAAATGCTATGCTTTACGCTTTGAACCTAATCTGTTTGAAGTGATGAAAAAGTATCTTATCCCGACTGCCGCCGTCGTTGTCGCCGCTGCGCTCGGCACGCCTTATTATCTTGGTGTCAAAGCGGAAGAAAGCCTGACCGAGCAACAAAAGCTGTTGCAGGAATCCGGTTTCTTGACCGTTGAGTCCCACCAATACGATCGCGGCTGGTTCAGTTCAACCGAGACGACCGTCATCCGCCTCAAGCCGACCCTGCTTCAAAATACGCAAAAATACCTGCCGGACAATTTGAAAACCGTCCTACAAGAGCCGATTACGGTCATTAACCACGTGACACACGGCCCGTTTGCCGGAGGTTTCGGCACGCGCGCCCATGTGGAAACTGAGTTCCAATACCATCCGGAAACCAAAAAAGTTTTAGACCGCTTCTTCGGCCAGCAAACGCCGTTGACCATGACCAATACGGTTTACCTTTCCGGCGACGGCAAACTCAGCCTCAATATTCCCGCCTTCGATTATGAAGAGCTTTCCGGTATCAAGCTCAACTGGAAAGGCTTTAGCGGCAATACCGATTACAGCCAAGGCTTCAAAAGCTATCGTCACGATTATCTTGCGCCGTCTTTGCAAGTCAAATTGGCCGACAAAGGTGATGTGTCTTTGGAAAACCTGCGCTTCCAATCCGAAACGGAAGACGGCCTGACCAAACTTGCTTTGGGTAAGAGCAGCATTACGTTGGATAAATTCCTGCTGCAATGGAAAGAAAATATCGATTACAACGTTAAGTTGAACGAATTGGTCAACCTTGTGACCAATCTACAAATCGGTGCGTTTATCAATCCGACCGGTACGATTGCTCCGTCTAAAATCGAAGTCAACAAACTGCGTTTCGATACCCAGACCGGCGAAGTCGATAAATTCATCAACAGCGAAGGCCGCTTCCAATTTGAAAGCCTGACCTATGGCGAAGATAAATACGGCCCTCTGGACATCAATGTCGCTGCCGAGCATTTGGACGCCGCATCACTTTTGGCATTGAAAAACAAAATTGCCGAAGTGTCCGTGAAGAAAATGAGCGAAGAAGAAATTCAGGCTTCCTTGATTCAGACGGCCAAAAACGAGGCTTCGGGCCTGTTTACTAACAATCCGGTTTTGAACGTCAAAACCTTCAAATTTACCATGCCTAATGGTGATGTCGATGTCAGCGGCAAGCTTGCCTTTAAAGGTTTGACGGCCAAAGACCTCAACAGCCTAGGCGATATGTTGAAAAAAACCGAAGCCGACTTCAACATGAGCGTACCGCAAAAATTGTTGGAACAACTCGCCGTCAACCAAGCAAGCAGCCTGTTTAGCGTCAATGCCGAAGATGAAGCCGCAGGCCGTGCCAGCATCGACGATATCAACGAGACCTTGCGCCTGATGGTGGACAGCACCATTAAAAGCATGGCAAGTGAGAAATATCTGACCTTAGAAGACGATAATGTCAAAACCCATCTGACTCTGCAAAACAGCGAGTTGAAATTAAACGGAAAAGTCCTTCAAAGCGACCCAGAACCCGAGTTTGACGAATCAGACTTCCTCAATAACTAATCCTCAATAACACAAACAGCGGTTTTAACTTCCAGGAAGTTAAAACCGCAAATCAACCCACAATCAAAAAGGAAACCCATGTTCCGTACCATGCTCGGCGGCAAAATCCACCGTGCCACCGTTACCGAAGCCGACCTCAACTACGTCGGCAGCATTACCGTTGACCAAGACCTGCTGGATGCGGCAGGTATTTGCGTTAACGAAAAAGTCGCCATCGTCAACAATAACAACGGCGAACGTCTTGAAACCTACACCATCCCCGGCGAACGCGGCAGCGGCGTCGTTTGCCTTAATGGCGCAGCCGCGCGTTTGGTTCAAAAAGGCGACATCGTAATTATCATGTCTTACGTCATGTTGTCCGAACCTGAAATTGCAGCGCATGAGCCGAAAGTCGTCCTCGTCGATGAGAACAATAAAATCCGCGACGTGATTTCTTATGAGCCGCCGCACACCGTGTTGTAATATTCAAACAAAGGCCGTCTGAAACGTTTCAGACGGCCTGTTTCCCAAATTCAACTTATCTGAAAGGCTTTGCCGTGAATATCCAAATCAACAACATCACCGTCAGCAACGATGCGCCCTTTACCCTTTTCGGCGGCATCAATGTCCTTGAAGACCTCGACTCTACGCTGAAAGCCTGTGAGCAATACGTTAAAGTAACCGATAAACTCGGCATTCCTTACGTGTTCAAAGCCTCTTTCGACAAGGCAAACCGCTCTTCCATCCACTCTTTCCGCGGTGTGGGTTTGGACGAAGGTATGAAGATTTTTCAAGCGGTGAAACGCGAGTTTAACGTTCCCGTAATTACTGACGTTCACGAGCCTTACCAATGCCAACCGGTTGCCGAAGTCTGCGATGTCATCCAGCTGCCAGCATTCTTGGCACGTCAAACCGATTTGGTGGTGGCAATGGCGAAAACCGGCAATGTCATCAACATCAAAAAGCCGCAATTCCTCAGCCCTTCTCAAATGAAAAACATTGTGGAGAAATTCCAAGAAGCAGGCAACGATCAAATCATTTTGTGCGAACGCGGCGCAAACTTCGGCTACGACAATTTGGTGGTCGATATGCTCGGCTTTGGCGTGATGAAAAAAACGTGTAACAACCTGCCCGTTATTTTTGACGTAACCCATTCCCTGCAAACGCGCGAATCTGGCGCTGCTGCGTCAGGCGGTCGTCGCGCCCAAGTATTGGACTTGGCGCTTGCCGGTATGGCAACCCGATTGGCCGGTTTGTTCCTTGAATCTCATGCCAATCCCGACCAAGCCAAATGCGATGGTCCAAGCGCATTGCCGCTTGCGCAATTGGAAGACTTCCTGACCCGTGTTAAAGCAATCGATGAAACTGTGAAATCGTTTGTGCCTATGGATATTCGTTAAGGGCAAATAAGTTAAAAGGCCGTCTGAAAGCATTTTCAGACGGCCTTTTTAGCGTTACTGTCCGCGTAAAAACAACGCATCCAATTCTTTTAAAGTCAGTTTAACCCATGTCGGACGGCCGTGGTTGCATTGGTTGCTGCGCGGTGTGTTTTCCATATCGCGCAGGAGTGCATTCATTTCAGGCAGAGTAAGCTGGCGGCCGGCGCGGACTGAGCCGTGGCAAGACATGGTGGCGAGGATGTGGTTTTCGTGTTCCTCGATGGTTTGGCTGCTGCCGACTTGGGCGAGTTCGCCCAATACATCTTTAGCCAGCGAAACAACGTCGGCTTTGCCGAGCATAGCGGGAACTGCACGGACGGCAAGGGTATTGCCGCCCATGTCGGACAGTTCCAGGCCAAAGCCTGCCAGCGTTTCGGCATGATCGGCAAGGGCGGCGCATTCTTCGTGGGACGCGGCAAAGGTTACGGGAATAAGCAGGCGTTGACTTTGCAGGTTGCCGTTTTCCTGACGTTGGCGTTTCATTTTCTCGTAGTTAACGCGTTCGGCGGCAGCGTGCATATCGATGAGCAACAGGCTGTCTTCGGCTTGGGCAAGGATGTAGATGCCAAGCAATTGGGCAATGGCAAAGCCGAGCGGCGGCAGTTCGGATTGGGATGGAAGGCCGTCTGAAAGCAGCGTATCTGTTTTTTGGGTAGGGAGTTCGGACGGCATATTGCCGAAACGTGCCTGCTCGAATTGGCTTAACTCAAGGTCGATGTCGTCGGTTTTTTTGTAGAGCTCGGCGTAAGTATTCATTGCCGCGCGGCTTTCACGCAGGGACAGGCTGCGTTGCTGCGGTGCGCGCGCGGCTTGGTAAGGCATGGGCGCGGTTTTGCCTGATGAAGCAAAGGCATTGCGTGTATCGGATTTGTTGCCTGCCGGGTAGTTGGATGCGCTATCAAACAGATTTTCGCTGTCGTTTTCAGACGGCATTGGTGCAGGAGTAACGCCGGTAATGTCATGCAACACTTCGCCTGCGTTGCTGACGCTTTCAGTCAAATCGGCACGCGTGTCGGCAAGGGCTTTATTGAGCGTGTGGAACACGAGTTGGTGTACTTGCTGGCTGTCACGGAAGCGGATTTCGGTTTTGGTGGGGTGGACGTTGACGTCGACGGCTTCGGGTGGCAGGTCGAGAAAGAGGACGAAAGCAGGCGTCAGCGCGTTGTGCAATACGTCGCGGTATGCCTGCTTGATGGCATGGAGCATGACTTTGTCGCGGACAAAACGATGGTTGACGAAGCAGTATTGTTTGTCGGTTTTGCCTTTGGCAAAAGTCGGTTTGGCAATCGCGCCATAGAGCCGCAGCGCGCCATTGCCGCTGTCAATTTCCAATGAGGCTGTCTGAAAATCATCGCCGACAATAGCGGCGATACGTTCATGCAGGCTTTGGGCAGGAAGCTTGAACACTTGTTTGCCGTCGCGTTTGAGTGAAAAGGCAATGTGCGGATGCGCCAGCGCGAGGCGTTCGAGCATGGTGGCGCAGTGGGCGTATTCGGTGTTTTCGGATTTGAGGAACTTACGCCGCGCGGGGGTGTTGAAGAAGAGTTCGGCGGCTTCGATGGTGGTGCCGATGGGGTGGGCGGCGGCGGTGGGGCTGCTGAGTTTGCCGTCTTCGGCTTTGACTTGGGTCGCATGCGTGCTGTCTTCTTGGCGGCTGGTCAGGGTCAGGCGGCTGACGGAGGCGATACTGGCCAAACCTTCGCCGCGAAAGCCCATGCTGGCAACGTGTTCCAAATCGTTTAAGGTTTTGATTTTGCTGGTGGCGTGGCGGTGGAGCGCAAGCTCGATGTCGTCCGGATGGATACCGCTGCCGTTGTCGCTGACGCGAATCAGGCGGATGCCGCCGCCGGCCAGCTCGACATCAATCGCTGTCGCGCCTGCATCGATGCTGTTTTCAACGATTTCTTTCAAGGCGTTGGCAGGACGTTCGACCACTTCGCCGGCGGCGATTTGGTTGACAAGATGGTCGGGCAGGGCGGCAATTCGGGACATCGGTTTCTTTCAAAAAGCAACGGCGGAAGGGGAATTTACAGGTATTTGCGCATCAATTCGCATTCGACGCGGACGGTTTTGTTCAGTTGCAACACGGCAGTGCCGAGCGATTCATAACGGTTGAGGCGATAGAAAGGCACGGAATTGAGCGAGGCATACAGTTTGAGAAAGCTGAGACCTGCATTTCGTGCCATTTCTTCGGAGCGGCTGAGCAGGGCCGTGCCCAAGCCGAGATTGTGGAAGAGCGGATGGACGTATAAGGCGTCCAGTTGCGCTTCTTTGAAATCGACTTGGAAGAAGCCTTGAATCAGCCCTTTGTATTCGACCACCCACAAGGCTTTGTTTTTATCGGAGATGGTTTCCAAATAGCTGTTGATGTCGAGCAGACTTTCCCATGCGTGCATAATGGTTTCATCGTAACTGCGGATGCAGGCGTATTGAACGGCATGCAGATGGGCGTTGTGTATGGCTTGGCAGTCTTTTTCGGTTGCCGGACGGAGGATGGTCAGAAGGCTCATGGCGGATGGTCGGAAAAATTGATTTCAGACGGCCTTTGGCAACCAAAGGCCGTCTGAAAAAGTGGGTAAGGTTACAGGCTTTGATGTAAGGTTTGTGCAGTTTGGAACGCGTTGTCCGCATCATTGGCCAAGACGGTAAAGTGGCCCATTTTTCGGCCTTTGCGCGCGGCTTTTTTACCGTAAAGATGCAGATGTGCATTCGGGTTGCTTTGCAGCGGCAGCCATTCGGGTTCGTCGCCGTCTTTCTTCCAAACGTCACCCAAAATATTCGCCATACAGCAAGAGCTCAGCAATTTGGTGTCAGCCGGAGGCAGGTTGCACATCAGGCGAACCTGTTGCTGGAATTGGTCTGTCGCGCAGGCGTCGATGGTATGGTGGCCGGAATTGTGCGGACGCGGGGCGATTTCGTTGACGACCAATTCATGTGTGTCGCCGACAACAAACATTTCTACTGCCAATACGCCGACGTAGTTCAACCCATCGGCCAAACGCTGCGCCATTTGTCGCGCTTGTAGCTGAATGTCGGCACTCAGTCGTGCAGGGACGATGGAGTAGGCGAGGATACCGTTTTCGTGAATGTTTTCGGCAGGGTCGAAAGTTTGCACGTTGTCATTGTTCAGACGGCATACGATAACGGAAATCTCGCCGCGCAAGTCCACCATTTTTTCCAAAACGCAATCCACGCCGCCGTGTTCGGCAAACGCGGCTTTGAGTTCATCCAATGTTTTTACGCGGATTTGGCCTTTGCCGTCGTAGCCTAAAGTGGCGGTTTTCAGGATACCGGGCAGAAATTGTATGCTTTCTTCAGTGATGTCTTCGGTCTTGCAAACTGCTTGATACGGCGCGGTTTGCAGGCCTGCTTTGCGTATCCATGCCTTTTCCTGAATGCGGTTTTGCGCGATGGCAACACAGTCGCCGCTGGGGGAAACATTGGTGTGTTTGGCGAGAAAACGCATCGCGTCGGCATTGACGTTTTCAAACTCAGTCGTAACTGCCGCGCATTTTGCCAATTCTTCCAAAGCAGCTTGGTCGTCAAACGGCACGCATAAATGACGGTCGGCAAATTCTGCTGCCGGCGCATTCGGGTCGGGATCGAGTACGGTTACTTTGTAGCCCATGGTTTTGGCAGCAACAGTAAACATTCTGCCTAATTGTCCGCCGCCAAGAATGCCGAGCATAGCAGGAGGGAGGATGGGGGATGTGTTCATGGATAATCGCTTTATGAAGAAATTGGGTAGGGTGTTTGCAGGCCGTCTGAAAATGGTTTTACGGCTTCAGACGGCCTGATGTTTTAAAGTTTGCCGATAAATTGCGGCGGAACGTTTTCAGTTAACCATACGCCGTTGTCCGCCAGAAAAAATTGATGTCCTGCCGTAAGCATGGCGACAGTGTCGATGGTCAATACAACCGGCTTGCCGTGGCGGGAGCCGACTTTGACGGCTGTTTCGGCATCGGCAGACAGATGGACAAAATGGCGCGAGGCAGAATGCAGGCCTTGTTCCAAAATAGACGGAACAGAGCGCTCAGCCGTACCGTGATACAAAATCTGAGGAGGCGTCGCTACTTTGTGTTCAACCTGAACTTGTGCCGTCGAATGACCTTGCGCAGCGCGGATGAGTTTGCCGTCTTCAGATACGGTAAACCGTTTTTTATCGTTGTTTTCGACTACTTCCAACAATATTTCGTAGGTCAGCGGATTGCCCGTAAAGCCGCGCTTGGGATGGTTTACCTGCGTCAGTAGGGTATCAATATCCACCCAGCCGTCTTTATCCAAAGTAATACCAATTTGCTCGGGATGATGACGCAAGATAAAGCTGAGGAATTTGCTGATGGATTTTAGTTGTTTTTCGTTGAGTATCATAATCTTGTTGTTTAGTCATTTCAGAGCGCAGGCCGTCTGAAAATTATTTATCCAATCCTTCTTGCACCATTTGCGCTGCGCGGATTACTGCCCGGGCTTTGTTTTGGGTTTCCTGCCATTCGGATGTTGGGTCGGAATCGGCAACTACGCCTGCGCCGCTTTGGACGAAGAGGGTATTGTTTTTAATCACGGCAGTGCGGATGGCAATGGCCAAGTCCATGTCGTTGTTGAAACTCCATACGCCGACTGCGCCGCCGTAGATGCCGCGTTTGCTCGGTTCGACTTCTTCGATGATCTCCATGGCGCGGACTTTGGGGGCGCCGGAGAGTGTGCCGGCGGGGAACGTGGCGGCGAGGATGTCCATGTTGGTCATACCGTCTTTCAGACGGCCTTCGACGTTGGAGACGATGTGCATCACATGGGAGTATTTTTCAATCACCATTTTGTCGGTGACTTTGACTTCGCCGGTTTTACTGATGCGGCCGACGTCGTTGCGTCCTAGGTCAATCAACATGACGTGTTCGGCAATTTCTTTGGCGTCGCTCAGCAGGTCTTGTTCGTTGGCAAGGTCTTCGGCTGGTGTCTTGCCGCGCAGGCGTGTGCCGGCGATAGGGCGGACAATAACATCGTCGCGTTCGCGGCGGACGAGGATTTCGGGCGAAGAGCCGACAATATGGAAATCACCGAAATCGTAGTAGAACATATACGGCGATGGGTTCAGCGTACGCAGGGCGCGGTAGAGGGCAAGCGGATTATCGGTAAATTCCATGCTCATGCGTTGGCTGGGCACAACCTGCATACAGTCGCCTGCAAAGATGTAGTCTTTGATTTTGTTGACGCAGGCTTTGAAAGGTTCTTCGCCAAATTCGCTGACTGCTTGGGTTTGTTTGCTGCCGAGCGAGAGCGGGATGGCGCAACTTTGGCGCAACTGGGTACGGATGTCTTCAAGACGTTCGCGCGCGCGTTCGTAGCCGTTGGCTTGAGACGGATCGGCATAAACAATCAGGTAGATTTTGCCGCTTAGGTTATCCACTACGGCAAGCTCTTGCGAGAGCATCAGGAGGATGTCAGGCGTACCGAGGGGATCGGCTTTGGCCGTATGTTTCAGGCGGTGGGCAAAATGTTCGAAATTGTAGATGGTTTCATAACCGAAGTAGCCGACCAGGCCGCCGGTAAAGCGCGGCAGGCTTGGGATTTCGGGCGTTTTGAAGCGGTTGTGGAAGGCTTCGATAAAGGGTAGGGGATTACCGTCGTGTTGTTCGACGATTTTGCCGTTTTGATACACATCGACATGTTTGCCGCTGGTTTTGAGATAGTGGCTGCAAGGCAGACCGATAAAGGAATAGCGGCCGAAGCGTTCGCCACCGACAACGGATTCGAGCAGGTAGGTGAAAGGCTTGTTGGCAAGTTTGAGGTAGATTGAGAGCGGTGTATCCAAATCGGCAAGCAGCTCTTGAACGAGTGGAATGCGGTTGTAACCTTGTGCGGCTTGGGCTTGGTATTCTTGTTTGCTGATCATCTTGATAAGTCTTTCAGACGGCCTGTTTCAGGGTGTTAAATCGTGTGAAGAGTATAGCATTTTATTGGAATTGTTGACAGTCTGAGCGCTATGTCAGATATGGAAAACGCCGTCTGAAAAGACGGCGTAAGGTATCAGGCGAGGGTATCGGAAATTTTGTTTTTCCGGCTTCGTTTCCACTTGAAGACATAAGCGGCTACAACGGGAATCAGGGCGATAATGGATTTGAATGTCCAGCCCGAATACCATGTGCCTTCGGGAACGTCGCTTGCAAGCCAAGTGAAGTAGGGCCACCAGCAGGCAACTAGGCTGCCGAGAAACAGCGGCCAAATATGACGGCTTAAGTTGCGTTGCCATAAAAGGAAACAGATGGCCGCCCAAACAAAAGTCAATACGGTAATCAGGAGGATGGTGTAGGCATCTGAAATCAGGATGGCGGCGAAGTAGTAGCTGAGTGCGACCCATAATAGGGCAAGTACCAAAACAATAATTTCTTCCGGACGTTTAAACATGATTTTTCTCTTTGTAAGACTGACAAGGCGACAATACTATACCCTAAACAAGGTGCGATGATAAGAGTCTTTCAGACGGCCTTGTAATCGGGTTTGCTATAATGTGTGCAATCTATTTTTTGGAAAGGACAAACCATGACGGCAAACTTTCAAGAAACGCTGAAGGCTTTGGGCAAACAGGCGAAAAAGGAAGCTGCGGAGCGAGAGGCGGAAGCGAAGGCTAAAAAGCAGGCAGAGGATGTAGATTTCAGCAAGGCGGTTGGCAAGGTTACACCTTTGAAAAATGCCGGCAACTATTATGAACAGCCCCGCGATAAATCGCCTATCAAACCGCGACCTAAAGAAATGGCGACTTTGGAGCAGGAAGATTATTTTTATGTGGGCAGCGGCGGCTGGGAAGAACCGCCGGCTTCGTTCAGTAAAAACGGACAGGGTAAAAATGATTTGATGCGTTTGCGAAACGGCCATTATCCCGTGGTGGCAGATGTGGATTTGCACGGCTATACGCAGGAAGAAGCGCAGCAGGTATTGAACGAGTTTATTGAGTTTACGAAAAAACGCGGCGTTTGCGGCGAGATTGTCCACGGCAGTGGCTTGGGTTCGGCAGGCTATAAACCGGTTTTGAAAAATATGACGCGCCGCTGGTTGATGCAGCATCCTGAAGTGTTGGCTTATGTCGAGCCTCGACAAGGCAATGATGGCGCAGTCAGGATTTTGTTGAAGCGTCAACGCCGAGACGATGATTGGAAACAGTAAAATATAAAAAGCAGTGTCGATAAAATGACACTGCTTTTTTATAGTTATTTAGACTAAGAAGATTTCTTTTTGGAAACCGATTCGCAACCTTTTCCATTGGTCATTGTGGTTTTGGAATCTTTGGCGGAATCAATATCAGTGCATTTGTAAGCATTGCCCAAACTATCCATCCAAACGGAAAGGGTATAGCCTGTTTTGATGGGTATGGCTTTCAAACGATAGGCTCGGCTTTTATTGGCATCAATCATTTCGGCAGAGTATTGGTATTTGTCTGCCAAATCTTTATGACCTTTATATGAGGAGATAAAGTCATCCAACTTGGTTTTAATTTCATCAGTTTTCCACTTTGGATTTTTAACCATCTGGTTTTTAAAAGCAGAATTGATGGCGACTAACTCGGCATGCGCTTGTGATTGGTAGCCGCGTTCAATGTAGCGATTGTAAGAGGGAATGGCAATGACGCTCAGGATGGCTAAGATGGCGACGACAATCATCATCTCAACCAGCGTAAAGCCTAGTTGTTGGGTAGAGGTTTTATTCATTTTATTATTCGCTGGCAACGTAAGACTGAAGAACGACTTGGGTATTGGCATTCTTACCCCATGCTTTGGCGGTAACGCGGTAGGTAATTCGACCCTCAGTAGTTTTACCTAAATATTCAATGATGTAGCGGGGATTTTTTGCAATGCCGCTATTTTTACCTAGAGAGTATTCTTTACCGTTGGTATCGATGCAAAGATTTTGATTTTTATCACATTTTCTTTTCCAGGCATCTTCAGTAGCGGTTTCTTCGATGGCTTCGCTGTCAGATTTCACGTTAGGTGTGGCGCAAAAACCATCTTTACACTCTTTAGTAAAATTAGTCTTTTTCCCTTCAATATCAAAAATTTGATTTTCACCTTCACGCAATGCGGCTTCGGCCAAGGTGGTTGCCAGTTTGCGGTCGGCATCGTTGGTGCTGATACGCTGTTCGGTATTGTAGGACTGGGTGGCTGTAACCACGAGCAGGGCGATGACGATCATCATCATTAAGACGATAAACAAAGCATAGCCTTGTTGTCGGTCAGGTTTTATTAGAGTGATCGGTCGGCGCATACGTTTCCTCCGCGGATGGTGGCATTAATATTATAGATATCGACTTTATTGTCTTGTTCTTTCGATGGGTCGATACTGCCGTTATTCAGTACGATTTGGATTGAGGCGGGAGACTTGGCTTCAGCTGAGCTATCCAATGCGGTTTTGTAATCAAAGGATTCTGTATTTACTCCGCTGGCAGAGGCATTTTCAGAATGAGGACATTCTGCATAGATATAGTGGATATCCATAGTAGTGATGCCTTTAATCAGGAGCTGCGGATTACTCCATGAGCCATCATTTGATAATTGGAAACGGAACAAACCGCTCTCTTCGCCAAGTTTACCGACAGCGTAGGCAATCATTTCATGCTTCATAATGGCGATACTGCCGTTTTGATCAGAGTCGGTCATTTTCAAAGCCGTTTTTGCCGCATCCAAATCTTTAATTTCTGTTTGAGGTTTGGCAATGCCGAAACAGCTGCTGACAATAGCAGTTTTTGCAGCAGGGTTTGCTTTGTCGATTCCATATTGAAACAGCAGGGCTTTGCCGGTTTGAGCAAAGCCTGCATAGCCTAATTTATTGATTTCTTTAATCGGTAACAGATTATTCACACCAGCCGTTTTCAATGTGTATTCATCCGAGCTTTTGTCTTCTGTTACTGCAGAGGCAGGAAAATTAGACATATTGAAGCAGCCGAAATTGCCTGCCATACGCGCATCGCGGACAATCATATTGGCGGCGTTGCGCAAATCTTGTTGGATACCGATACGGGTGTTGGCAGATTTGTTCAATCCGCGTGCAGTAAAGTAGGTGGAGCTGACAGCCATTAAGACAATCATGCTGAGCAGGCTGGCAACCAGAAATTCAAGGATGCTGAAACCGCGCATCGCGGTTTTATTGGGAATATGGTTGAGTAAGCGTTTATTGTTCATTGTTAGTCTCTTACGCGTGATTGATAGGTATAGACAACGTGATGCCCCGATGTATTGAGATTTTTTGCGGTATTTTCTTCTTCGACATCTTGCAACCATAAAACTTTCACGATGGTTGTGTCGCCTTTGTCATCGCATTTTGCGTTAAACCCATTTTCGTAAGTCGGCTCTGCACCGGAAGAATCTTTGCAGATGGTCGAGAAGACTTGGGCTTCGGGAAGGGCTTTGGCTAAATCGGCTTTAAACTGGGCAATTTGAGCTTGCGCAAGTTGCGCTTTTGTCATTTTATCTTTAAATTCATTGGTTTGCTTTGAGTCTTTAAGCTGTTCAGAGCTTGATGTGATGTAAGCATCGTAGGATTTTTTATAACGGGAGGTTTTGTCGCCTGCAGTATCGGTTTCTTCAGAGAGCGTCGGATTGATGAGCATGCCTTCGATTAGATTTTGCGTAATTTGGGCGACTGTGGTTTGATTTTCAGACTCACGCACGTTGGATACGGTACGTAGTTGGACAGCCAGAAGGGCCAGTACGCCGATGGCAAGGACAAACATGGCAATCAAAACTTCAATCAGGGTCATACCTGATTGAAGTTTTGGGGTAAAGCTTGTTGAGCTCGTTTTCAGACGGCCTTTAAATGATCTGAGATGAGTAGGATTAGTAATGTTCATAAGATACCGTTGTTATTATTTGGAAGAGTATTCGCACATTTTGCGCTCATCGTTTTTAGCACAGATTTCGACATGCCCATTGCCATTGATTAAAAGTACGGTAGCACGGGCTTTCTTGGTTTCAGCATCGGAGGCGGATTTATCCGTCAGGCTGATTTTGATGTAGCCGTCTGAAAATTGATAATTTTTGCCATCGGTTGAATGGCCAAATGTACCATTGGGCAGGAATCTCCACCAGACTTCTTTTGAAGCTGAGGTCGAGAGGGCGGAACGGTCATTGCCGATAGGGATATAGTTGAAGCTGTATTCCACTTTGTCGGTATCCCCATTAAGGATAATGGAGCGGACGGACAAATCGACTGTATCGTTTTTATAGTTGGAATCTCCGTTTTTATCGGCGTAGGCCAACATACCATTACCGGCATATTTGGAATCGCAACCATTATTGGGCGAGCCATCGGATTTGATTTTGACCGGGCAGATGTAAACGGGAAGATTGAGACGGACGGCCTCATTTCGCGCGAAACGCAGCAGATTGGCAATTTGCTCTGCTTGCGATGCCGCACGTCTGGAGGCAATCCATTGATTCATATTGGGAAGTGCGATGACGGCCATTACTGCTGCAATAGTAATGACGATCAGCAACTCAATTAGGGTGAAGCCTTTTTGTGTCTGATACATGAGTGATTTTTTGGTAGTAATGTGTTGGGGTAACCGACGTTTTCTCTTTTTGCATTTGCTTGTGGCAATGCTTTTGCTTTTATTGGATTTATTCTAAACGATTTTGGAATGCGTGACTAATAAAATATGAAATTCGGTTAGTTTTCCAGATAATCTGTCTCAATCTTCCATCAACATGGATTCTGGAACATAGGCAGCATTATCAAATTTGGTAAATTGACCCATCCAAGTGAGGAATACTTTCCCGACGGGACCGTTACGGTGTTTGCCGATAATACATTCCGCCAAGCCTTTTGCGGGTGATTCTGAGTTGTAGTATTCATCACGATACATGAACATAATCAAGTCGGCATCTTGTTCGATTGCGCCGGATTCACGCAAATCGGACATCATCGGGCGTTTGTCGGTACGCTGCTCAACCGTACGGCTCAACTGCGACAGGGCAATGACGGGAACTTGCAACTCTTTCGCCAATGCTTTGAGGGAGCGGGAAATTTCGCCAAGCTCGGAAGCGCGGTTGTCAGAACGGCCGGAGCCTGACATCAATTGCAGGTAGTCGATGACGATCAAACCCAATTTGCCGTTGAACTGGCGCGCAAGGCGACGGGCGCGGGCGCGTAGTTCGAGCGCGGTCAAGCCCGGAGTTTCATCGATATACATGGGTGCATCGGAAAGTTTAACGACCGCTTCGTTCAGACGGCCCCAGTGTTCGTCTTGCAATCTGCCAGTTTTCAAAACGCTTTGATCCAAACGTCCGACTGAACCCAGCATACGCATAACCAGCTGCGCACCGCCCATCTCCATCGAGAATACAGCGACAGGCAGTTTGCCCTCTACGGCAACGTGTTCGGCAATATTGATCGAAAAGGCGGTTTTACCCATAGACGGACGGCCTGCGACGATAATCAAATCACCCGGTTGGAGGCCTGATGTTTTTTTGTCGAGATCGATAAAACCTGTCGATATGCCGGTTACCTCATCAGGATTGTCGCGCGAATAAAGCATATCGATGCGCTCGACCACTTCTTTCAACAGGTCGGGCATCTCAAGAAAGCCTTGTTTGGATTTGGCGGTACTTTCGGCGATTTGGAATACTTTGTTTTCCGCCTCGTCCAAAAGCTGGCCTGCATCGCGCCCTTGCGGATTGTATGCACTGCGTGCAATTTCCGTGCCGACTTCGGCAAGCTGGCGCATGATGGAACGTTCGCGCACGATTTCGGCGTAGCGGCGGATATTGGCTGCGGATGGCGTGTTTTGCGCCAGCGTAATCAGATAGTTGAATCCGCCTGCCGCTTCCAATTCTTCATTGCGTTCCAAACTTTCCTGAACGGTAATGACGTCTGCAGGGCGGCTTTCGTTAATCAGGTTGGCAATGGCACGAAAAATCAGGCGGTGTTCGTGGCGGTAGAAATCTTCGCCGGAAACGACATCGGCAATACGGTCCCAAGCAGAATTTTCCAGCATCAGGCCGCCCAAAACGGATTGCTCCGCTTCTGTGGAATGCGGCGGCAAGGATAATGCGCTGATTTCACGGTCTTCAGACGGCATGTCGGAATAATTGCTCATGACGGGCATCTCTGGCTGGAAAATTGTAATCCGCTATTATAACGCAGTGTAAGTTCAATTGGTTTGTTTAGGCTAAAGCAGGTAAAATAGTCATGTTGTCAATATGACGACGCACACTACCAAAATATAAATATCAACAATCAGGAGCACAAAAATGGAACATAAGCTGCCACAACTGCCTTATGAACTGGACGCATTGTCCCCACATCTGACCAAAGAAACTTTGGAGTTCCACTACGGCAAACACCATCAAACCTACATCACCAACTTGAACAATCAAATCAAAGGCACTGAGTTTGAAGAAATGCCTTTGGAAGAAATCGTGAAAAAATCTTCCGGCGGTATGTTCAACAACGCTGCCCAAACTTGGAACCACACTTTCTACTGGCTGGGCTTTACCCCTAAAGGCCAAGGCAAACCTGCCGGCGAATTGGCTGCAGCCATCGACGCCAAATGGGGCAGCTTCGAGAAATTTCAAGAAGCGTTCAATGCTTGCGCGGCCGGTACTTTCGGCTCCGGTTGGGCATGGTTGGTGAAAACACCTGCCGGTGAATTGGATCTGGTTTCTACTTCCAATGCAGGTACTCCGCTGACTACTGAAAACACTCCGCTGTTGACTTGCGACGTATGGGAACACGCCTACTACATCGACTACCGCAACAGCCGTCCTAACTACCTGAAAGGTTTCTGGGAAATTGTTAACTGGGATGAAGTTGCCAAACGCTTCGCCGCATAAAACGATATGAGTGAAAAGGCCGTCTGAAAATTTTTCAGACGGCCTGAAACCTTTGAACAATTAGCAGTACGTGCAATGGCCGCCCTTTACGATACATCAATCGGGCGCTATTATTTTAGTGGTATCGCATGGTCATACCCTGCGGCTTTTATTGTCCTTACTAGGCGGAGCGACTTGGGAAAACCATCGTGATGAGGGTAAATCCGTGTCATTGTTGCATACTTCAATCAGTATTGTGAAATATGATAGTGAAAGCGGTTTTCATATTGAGCAGCTTAACGATGTGGCTCATTTACAATGATCACACCCATTCATCAATAATAAAAAAGTGGGCATTTTACCCACCTTTTTTGCCATTAGCCGAATACTTTTTCTAAGTGTGCTTGGTAGTCTGCTAAGTATTGTTCCACTTGTGGATTTTTAATCACATCGTTACATAAGAATGTCGGCAGACGGGTCAAACCGATGAACTCATTGAGTTTGTGGAAGTGCATATACAACGCATCCACGCCTTTGCCTTCGAAAAAATCGCCTTCTCGGGTGAAGGCCTCAATCGGCGCATTCCAAGTAAGCGAGAGCATGTTTTTTTGCCTTGCAACAAACCACCTGTGCCGTAGCCTTCTATCGGATTGACACGATGGCGGCCATCACTGTGGTAAAGCTTGCCGTGTCCGGCAGTTAATACTTCGTCTATGTATTTTTTCACTGTCCAAGGTTCGTGCATCCACCAGCCTGGCATTTGCCAAATCACGGCATCCATCCACAAGAATTTTTCGATTTCTGCTTCAACATCATAGCCCGCATTAATCACGGTTTCTTGTACATTGTGTCCAAGTGCGGTCAAAACTTCTTTCGCTTTTTTGTGAAGCGTATGGTTCAACTCACCATGCGAATGACCAAACTCTTTTCTACCGTCTAGTAATAAAATATTCATCTTTTTGCCCCTAAAATAAATAATTATAAAAATGGGGCTATCATTATGCCTTTTTACTGCATCTTTATCACTGTAAGTTTAGATTCTTTAAAAGGTTATGTAGGAACTGGACAGCAGGTGGGAAAAACTGAAATTGGGCTTCCTGGTTTTAAAGAAAGGGTGAACTTCAATAAAAATATCGGTATTTATATCGATCCTGTTACAGGAAATCAAACCCCAACAACTATGGGGATTATTCATTATAGTAAAAATGGATATCATGTAGTTCCGGCTAAACCAAAGGAATAATAGTCTATGAATAATGACATTATAAGATTAAGAATTGTTACCCAAAATGCCTTGATAGGTAAAATTACCAAAGAGGTTAGAGGTGTTTATGTAAGAATCAATGAAAATTGTATAAGTATTTATATCGTTATTGATGGAGATATCTCTACCTATTGGAATGAAGAGATTTATAAAATTGGTACAGATATTATTTCTAATTTTGGTGAGGATTATACTATTGATGAGAATTTAGTTAGGATTGATTACCCTAAATATTTATCTTTTGATAATTATATATGTGTATATAAGCGCCATGAAAAATATGAATAAGATTGGAACTATTTATTTATGACAAGGATTTAAAAAGAATTAAGGATTAATAATGTTTGGTATTTTCTTTAAAGATAAAGGTACATCTTTTGATAATGGATATGGGATGCATATTTTGGCTTCAATCTCTTTAGGTGAATATGTAGAAGAATTACATATTCCAATAGACTATTGGGGTATTGAAGAATATAAAAATAGCTGGGCTACATCTATAGCTGATGGGATAGAAAAAAAGTAACATTCAGTACTTATTACATCTATGCATGAGCCAGAATCTTTAAATTTTATTTCTACATGGATTATTTATTATGATGGGGAAATTTCTTATAAAAGTGCATTCACCTACCAATAGACGCAAGTCATTTTGTAGTAATTTTGGTGCGCCACCCAAATATCCTTTCCCCGAACTGCGATTATTTGCCGAATTTTATGCATACTGTTCAACAACTCCCTGAAAATGCCCTTACTACGCGTTTGAATTTTTTCCGCCAATACGGTCAACTTGAGACTTTTGCAAAGGTCTCGGCCTTTTTGTCGATATTGGCGTGAAGAAATGGTTTAGATGAATGTTTTTTCTGTCTGATGCGCAAAATTATCATGGAGCAGAAAAAAGGATAAACGGGAGATTATGCTAAAATATTGTCAACAATTTTCTGATTCCGCATGATATGGAATCAGCGTTTGACACACATAGACAAGAGGATTTTATGAAATTTCTAGACCGTGAGGCGACCATTGCCAAACCCGGCTTTAATCGTTGGCTGGTACCGCCTGCCGCTTTGGCCGTGCATCTTGCCATCGGGCAGATATACGCTTATTCCGTGTTTAATGCGCCGCTGACCAAGCTTATCGGTATTACTGAGTCGGCTGCCGGAGATTGGAAGCTGACCACGGTCGGTTGGATTTTCAGTATTGCCTTGGCGATGTTGGGTGCGTCTGCGGCCATGTTCGGAACTTGGATGGAACGCGTTGGGCCGCGTAAGGCGATGTTTGTTGCAGCCTGCTGTTTTAGTTTGGGCTTTTTTGTGTCGGCTATTGGCGTTCATACGCACAATCTGTTTTTGCTTTATTTGGGTAACGGTGTGATTGGCGGGGTTGGTTTGGGCTTGGGCTATATCGGGCCTGTATCGACTTTGATGAAATGGTTTCCCGATAAACCGGGTATGGCGACAGGCTTGGCGATTATGGGCTTTGGTGGCGGCGCGATGTTGGCCTCGCCTTTATCCGTGTCGCTGATGAATTTTTTCTCCAGTGAAACTTCGGTTGGCGTTGCACAGACTTTTGTGGTTTTAGGGTTGTTTTATTTGGTATTGATGATGTTCGGCGCGTTTACGATCCGTGTACCTGCCGATGGCTGGAAACCTAAAGGTTATGTTGCGCCGAAAAACAAAAGCAAATTGGTCAGCAGCAATCATGTCAATGTTTCACAAGCCATGAAAACGCCGCAATTCTGGCTCTTGTTTTGGGTGTTGTGTTTGAATGTAACGGCCGGTATTGGCGTATTGGGACAGGCTTCCGTCATGATTCAGGAGCTGTTTTCTGAAACTTCTGTCGGTAAACAGGCTGCCATTGGCGCGGGTGCGGCGGCAGGTTTTGTGAGCCTGTTGAGCCTGTTTAATATGGGCGGCCGCTTTTTGTGGTCCAGCGTGTCCGACAAAATTGGGCGTAAAAATACTTATACCATTTTCTTTGTACTCGGCTCGCTGTTGTATTTTGCCATTCCGTCGATTGGCGAGAGCGGTAACAAGGCTTTGTTTGTTATTGGGTTTTGCGTCATCATTTCCATGTATGGCGGCGGTTTTGCAGCGATTCCGGCGTATTTGAAGGATTTGTTCGGCACTTATCAAGTCGGTGCAATCCACGGCAGAATTTTGCTGGCATGGTCAACTGCGGCTGTTATTGGCCCGGTGTTGGTCAACTATATCCGCCAAAGCCAAATTGAAAGCGGCGTTCCGGCTGCTGAAGCTTATAGCATTACCATGTACATCATGGCAGGTTTGTTGATTGTCGGTTTGTTGTGTAATTTGAGTGTCCGTTCGGTTCATGAAAAGCATCACGAAAAAGACATTAAGGTCGCGGCCCATAGTGGCAATCCCGATGATGAAACTGCTGTATCCGATGCCTATCTGATCAGTAAGAAAGTATCAGCGGGCGGTATCGGCGTATGGTGGCGCTGGGCTTTGGTTTGCATTCCTTTGGGCTATGGCGTCATTATGGTGTTTGTTAAAGCCTTAAGTTTGTTTAATTGATTGTTAAAATGAAAGGCCGTCTGAAAGTTTCAGACGGCCTTTTAAAATATTAAGCAACTAATCTTTTGATACGCTGATGGTATGCTTGATATGTTTTAAATTCGCAACGATGGTAAAAGTCATCATCACCAGTAAAGCCCATGAGCTCCATTTGCTGATGTGTACCGATGCCCACGCGCCTATTTGGTTTGGATAGCGCCAAACGCCGAATAAAGTTCCCAAATTCTCCGCCAGCCAAATGAAAAATCCAATCAGGACAAAAGCGAGCAGGAGCGGCATTTTGCGAGTGGTGTCATAGGGCGTGTACAAGACTGTCGTCCGGGCGTATAGGCCGAGGGCAAAGGCTGCGAGATACCAGCGATAG
The DNA here is from genome assembly GCF_001812725.1 of Neisseria sp. HMSC067G12. NCBI lineage: Bacteria > Pseudomonadati > Pseudomonadota > Betaproteobacteria > Neisseriales > Neisseriaceae > Neisseria > Neisseria sp. HMSC067G12. Next base: position 66,036 of record NZ_KV810226.1, read on the forward strand.
TCGCCGATATAGTGATGGGTGAAAAAATTGATATAAATCGCCAGCGCGCACAAAGTGCCCAAGCAATATGGCGGATGGCTTTTGATTTTGAGATCAAACAGCCGCCATGCTTGGATAATATAGCTACCGACCGCGGCATACATAAAGCCAGCAAACAGCGGTACGCCGTCGATTTTGGTATATGCTTCTTCCGGATAGCTCCAGGATTGGATACCGCCCGATGTTTTGAACCACTCTAAAGCAAAGCCGACCAAGTGAAACAGCGTAATCGATTTTACTTCGTCCCAAGTTTCCAGCTTGAAATACAGCATGGCTGCTTGCACGGAGACGGCAAAAATCAGCAGCAGGTCATAGCGCGAAATTCCCAGCCAACCTGTTTTCGGAATAAGAAACATGGCAATGAAAAACAAGCCTGCAAATAAGCAGGCTCGTGCTTCTTTCAAACCGAAAAACCAAAATTCAACGATAAAGCGTCGCCAACCATGCAAATCCTTGCGTTTGGGATGCTCAGTCAGCCAAGTATCCAGTTTGCCCAACATATTTTCAGACGGCCTCTTTATCTTGATAATGTTTTAGGCAGACTGAATCGGAATGACACGGTTTTGCTTACGTTTTGCGCCACCTTCGCAGTAGTTGGTTTTGACATAATCTTCAACGATTTGTAAAAACTCGGCAGCGATATTGTCGCCTTTGAGGGTCACTTTGCGTTCGCCGTCTACATAAACCGGCGCAACCGGAGTTTCGCCTGTACCTGGCAGGCTGATACCGATATCGGCAAGCTTGCTTTCACCCGGGCCATTGACTACGCAACCCATTACGGCAACGTTCAATGATTCAACGCCTGGATACTCAGTGCGCCAAACAGTCATTTTTTGACGTAAATAGTTTTGTACGTCTTGCGCCAATTCTTGGAATACGGTACTGGTGGTACGGCCGCAGCCCGGGCAGGCTGTAACCATTGGTGTGAAGGAACGCAAACCCATGGTTTGCAGGATTTCCTGACCGATAATGACTTCCTGAGTGCGCGAACTGCCGGGCTCGGGGGTCAGGGAGATTCGAATGGTGTCGCCGATACCTTCTTGCAGCAATACAGCCAAGGCAGCGGTAGATGCCACAATACCTTTGCTGCCCATGCCAGCCTCGGTCAGACCGAGATGGAGCGGGTAGCGGCAACGGCTGCCCAATTCGCGGTAAACCTGAATCAAGTCTTGTACGGCGCTGACCTTGCACGACAAAATGATTTTATCTTCAGGCAAGCCCAAAGCTACGGCTTTTTCTGCTGACTCCAGCGCCGAAACAATCAAAGCTTCTTTCATGATTTCTTCAGGCGGCTTTGGTGTGGCAGAAGCTAGGTTGGCATCCATCATGCGCTTGGCAAGGCTTTGATCAAGCGAACCCCAGTTCACACCGATGCGTACGGCTTTATTGTTTTCTGCCGCCGTACGAATCATAAAGGCAAATTTCTCATCGCCTTTTGCGCCTTTGCCGACATTGCCCGGGTTGATGCGGTATTTAGACAGGGCTTTGCCGCACTCGGGAAATTCAGCCAATAAGCGTTCGCCATTAAAATGGAAGTCGCCGATCAGGGGCGTGGTGTAACCCATATCGTCTAAGCGGCTGCGGATTTCGGCGACTTTGGAAGCCGCTTCCGGAGTATTGACCGTGATGCGTACCATTTCCGAGCCGGCATCGCTCAACTCTTTGACCTGTCGGGCGGTTGCTTCTGCATCTGCGGTGTCGGTATTGGTCATAGATTGCACAACGACGGGCGCATCCGAACCGACGATGAGATGATCGATTTGTACTTGATGTGTCAGACGGCGTTTAGGTGTGGTCATTTTAGTTTTTTCCTGCAACAAAAGAGGCGGATTTTTCACCGGCAACACGGTGTTTTAAAGGTTCGATTGGTGTGCCGCCGTAATTGGCTTCCGAACCGGCTGCAATACCGATCCAAACATTATAAGGCGCGCCGCCTCTCAGACGATGTTCGCTTCCGGCCGGAACAATGCGGCTGAATACTACTTTTCCATCTTTGTCTGCAATAATCAGATTGCTTCGGTATTGGACTTTAATCCACAGTTCGTCTTTCTCGACTTTGACGGCAGGCTTTTCTTCTACAACGTCAGAAGCTGCTGAAGCTGCTTGTTCATTGGCTGCTTCAGGCTTATTGGTAATTTCTTTTTTACCGTCTTCGGTCATTTCGCTAACGGCAACATTATCCGTTTTCAAAGCAGGCGTTTTCATCGTATCGGCAACATCTTTGCTGTTTTGAATATTTGCCTGTTCGTTTTCATAGCTGGATTTACTTTGCCAAAAGTAAACACCGCCTATTGCTAAAGCCAATGCGGCTGCACACAATATCCATTTAGGGAAACCCTGTTTTTCAGCATCTTCATAGCTCAAGCCGCTGTTGGTGTTGCGTGTTACTGCATATACATGGTCTTCAAGTTGTGGAGTAATCGAGTGCAAATGTTTGGTGATGGTTTGTTCATCGATTTTGAGAAATCGTGCATATGAACGAAGATAGCCTGAGACGAAGACCAGGCCTGGAAAATTTGAATATTCCCCTTTTTCCAAGGCGTTAATTTGTTCGGCAGACAGTTTTAAACGTGAAGTAACATCTTCAATATCGATTTTGGCATCAGTTCTGTGTTTGCGTAATTCATCCCCCAGTGTTTTGGCGGCTTGTGTGTCGTAGTTGATTTTATCGTTATTTTCCATTTAGTGGCCTGTTGTAACAGTTTGTAGTTCGTCAGAATAAGGGAAGTTTGCCCTAAGTTGGGCTTCATATTCGTATGCAGCGTGTTTATTGCCCAAGGCGGTAGCCAAACGCCAGCCTAAAAGCAAATCGTCAGCCTGAAGGACATCGACTTTGCTTTGGTATTGGCGGAAATAATAGTCGGCATCGTTCAGATTGCCTGCCATCATTTTGGTTCGGGCAAGCTCTTTGAAAGCAGGGAAGAATTGTGGATTGGCTGCCAAAGACCTTTCCAAATAGGCTTGAGCCAAAGAGTATTGGCCTAACCTTGCGCTGCAAATGCCTTTATTCATATTAGCAATAAAGGGGCTCGGGTAGGTCGGGTCGGCCAGTGCCTTATCAAAATAAGCCATAGATTCGGCAGGTGCATTCATTTGATTGCATAAGAACCAACCGTAATTGTTGTTAACTTCAGCACTATCCGGTTTTAAAGACAATGCTTTAAGAAAGCTTTCCTGAGCTTTATCGCGGACCTTCAGATACTGATAAATTTCAGCGCGTACCAGCCAAGCAATATCGTTTTTTGAATTGAATTTAAGCGCCTCTTCGATACTTTCGGTAGCTTGGCGGTAGTTTTGGCCGCGCATATATTCTACGGCAAGCTGGGTTTTGATATTGGAAACCTGAATGGCACGTTCTTTTGGGCTTGGTCCGGAAGAGGAAGCGCAGGCAGAAAGAGTCAGTGCGGTAAGTAAAGCGAATCCGAACTTGATTTTCATAATTAACCTTATTGTTCGACCAAAATTTGTTGCCATTTTTGTTGGCGGCGTGTTTTATCTTGTACTTGTCCGGCCAATTGTCCGCAAGCGGCATCAATATCGTCACCGCGGGTTTTGCGGACAGTAACGACAAAGCCGGCTTGTTGCAGAATATCGCGGAAGATACGGATATTCTCGTTGGTAGAACGTTCGTAGCCGGAATTCGGGAAAGGGTTGAACGGAATCAGATTGAATTTGCACGGTACGTCTTTAACCAATTCAATCAATTCGCGCGCGTGTTGAGCCTTATCGTTGATGCCGTCGAGCATAACGTATTCAAAGGTAATAAAGTCACGGGGAGCTTTGACCAGATAGCGTTGACAGGCCGCCATTAATTCTTTCAACGGATATTTCTTATTCAGCGGAACGATTTGATCGCGCACTTCGTCGTTGGAGGCGTGTAAAGATACGGCCAAAGCAACAGGCATTGCATCACGCAGTCTGTCCATTTGCGGAACCATACCTGAAGTGGAAACGGTCACGCGGCGGCGGCTCAAGCCATAGCCGTGATCATCCAGCATAATGCTCAAAGCGGTAACAACATTATCAAAGTTTGCCATGGGTTCGCCCATGCCCATCATCACCACGTTGGAGATAACGCGTTCATTTTTAGGGGTAACGCCCATGGCTTTATTGGCCCACCAAAGCTGGCCGATAATTTCTGCGGCAGTCAGGTTGCGGTTGAAACCTTGTCGTCCGGTAGAGCAGAAGGTGCATTCCAATGCGCAACCTACCTGGGAAGAGATGCACAAAGTGCCGCGTTCGGCTTCGGGGATGAAGACGGTTTCTACACCGTTGCCCGTGCCGACATCCAGCAACCATTTGCGTGTGCCATCCGTAGATTCTTGTGCCATCATTAATTTAGGCACTTCGATTGTGGCTTGTTCATTCAGCTTGGCGCGCAATGATTTGGCCAAGTCAGTCATTTCTTCAAAATTTTGGGCACCGGCTTGATGCATCCAACGCATGACTTGCTTGGCGCGGAAAGGTTTTTCACCCATTTCGGCAAAGTGTTGCGTCAGTCCGTTTAAATCGTAATTCAGTAGATTGGTTTTCATGTATTTTTATGTTTCTCAATAAAGCTTTTAAAGTAAAGAGGCTTATCGGTCAGCTTTGCTTTAAAAGCCTTTAGGGGGTTTCAGACGGCCTGTCATTTGCAGGGCATACAAAGCACTTTTGCCGTCCGATATGGAATCGGACGGCCGTAAAGCGGCTACAGGCTTTTTGCTTTTATCGTGGGCAGATTTCGCTTTGGCTGAAGAAGTAGGCAATTTCAATCGCAGCGTTTTCCACGCTGTCAGAACCATGCACAGCATTGACGCTGACAGATTCTGCAAAGTCGGCGCGGATTGTGCCTGGAGCAGCATCAGCCGGATTGGTTGCGCCCATCAATTCACGATTTTTAGCAACAGCGTTTTCACCTTCCAATACTTGAATCATGACGGGATTGCGTGTCATGAATTTAACTAGGTCTTCGTAAAAAGGGCGGCCTTTATGTACGGCATAAAACTCTTTTGCTTCGCGCTCAGACAGCTGTTTCATTTTTGCCGCAATAATACGCAGGCCGTTTTCTTCAAAGCGGCTATAAATCTTGCCGATGACGTTTTTTTCTACTGCATCGGGTTTGATGATGGAAATCGTACGTTCGATGGCCATATTATGTCCTTGTTTTTATTGAAAGGTAAGTTGTCGTAACCCAAAGGCAAGGGGAGTATATTCTACCAAATTTCGCCCTTTTTTGGGAAAGGCATTATTTGCTTAAAGTCAGGTGCGGTTGCTCCAAATAGACTTCGGACTGCATTTCGACCATACGGCTGGCTGTACGGGTAAATTCTTCGGCAAAATCGCCTTCAACATAAATATCGTTTACGCCAACGGCACTGGTGGCGCACAATTTCACGCGGAAGTCATATAAAACGTCAATCAACCATGTCAGACGGCGTGCTTCTGCTTTTTCTTGAGGGGTCAGGCGTTCCAATCCTGATAGAAAAACCATCTCGTAATGTTCGGCCAAATAAAGATAGTCGGCTTGTGAGCGCGGACCGAAACACAATGCACGGAAATCAAACCAGATGGCGCGTTCCGACTGGGCTTTATGAGGAATTTCCCGTCCATGAATAATGCTGATTCCCGGATTCAATTCAGAGATTCCGCTCATTTCTTTAAATAAAGCGGCCAGTTTTTGCTCGTTTTCTTCATTATTGGGTACAAAGAAAATTTCGGCAGGGCGTAATGTGCGCAATCGGTAATCTTCGCCGCCATCTACATTTAAAACGGTCAGGTTAGATTCGATAAGGGCGATGGTTGGCAGAAAGCTGCTGCGGTTTTGGCCTTGAGGATAGAGTTCGGATGGGGCGTAGTTGGAAGTAGCCACCAAAACAACACCTTCGCTCAGCAGGTTTTCCAGCAAGCGGCCTAAAATCATTGCATCGGCAATGTCGCTGACGTGAAATTCATCAAAGCATAATACGCGTGTTTCTTTGGCAATTTCTGCTGCAACGGCTTTTAAAGGATTTGCTTCACTCTTTAAAGCTTTCAGTCGTTGATGAATTTCGGCCATAAAGGCATGGAAATGCACGCGGCGCTTACGGCGATAAGGGAGGCAGCCAAAAAAAGCATCCATCAGAAAACTTTTACCGCGTCCTACGCCGCCATAAAAATAGAGTCCTTTAGGTACTTGAGGGGAACGCAGGCTGCGGCCGAGAAAACGGTTGCGTTTGCGTTTGAACATCATCAGCTCGGTCCATAAACGATCCAAATATTCAATGGCTCGTGCTTGTGCTTCGTCACGGATAAAGTTGGGCTGTTCGGCTGCAGCTTGATACCAAGTCAATGGGCTGTGGTTTTCAAATGGAGGTGGTGTGAATAGTTGATCTCTATTGCTCATGTGTAACCTTTATTATGCTTTACTGGCGATAGTCGAAACATCATCCGCAATAGTTTGGACAGTAGTTGGAATGATGTTTTCATTACAGAATAGTCGGTCTATTATAAATGATTTCAGACGGCCTGCGTTTTTTGCAAAGGCTTTGTTGTCAATATAGTTGGAAAAGTGTGCGATTAAGGTATGCGTAAAAAGAGCTGGCTTTGGTATTTCTTGAAAAAACAAAAAACGCCGCATTTCTGCGGCGTTTTGCTACTAAGTATTAATGAGCACTTTCTTGCAATGCCAAGTCTACACGCTCACGCAACTCTTTACCCGGTTTGAAGTGAGGAACATGCTTTTCTGGCACTTCCACGCGTTCGCCGGTTTTGGGGTTGCGCCCGATACGGGCAGGGCGGTGGTTCAAGTCGAAGCTGCCGAAGCCGCGGATTTCGATACGTTGTCCACGAGCCAGTGAGCGGGTCATGGTATCAACCAAGACTTTTACACTGTATTCGACATCTTTAGCCAGCAGTTGGTTGCCATTTTTTTCGGCAAACACTTCTGCGAGGCGAACCATCAATTCAGACTTCGTCATGTCTGCAACCTTATTCTTGGTCGCCGGACAGTTTGGCTTTCAGCAAGTCGCCCAGGCTGGTAGTACCGGCATTGGCAGTTGCAGCAGCGTTAACTGAATTCAGCGCTTCGCGGTTTTCTTTAGCGTCTTTCGCTTTAACAGACAGACGGATGCTGCGGTTTTTGCGGTCAACGGTAACGATAACGGCTTCAACTTCGTCGCCTTCTTTCAGTTTGGTAGTCAGGTCTTCAACGCGGTCAGCAGCGAATTCAGAAGCAGGCAGGTAGCCTTCAACTTCTTCAGACAGAGCGACTACGGCACCTTTGGCGTCAACAGATTTCACAGAACCTTTAACCAAAGAACCTTTGTCGTTTACGCTGATGAAGTTGCCGAACGGATCACCTTCCAGTTGTTTGATACCCAAAGAGATGCGTTCTTTTTCAACATCGATTGCCAATACAACAGCTTCAACTTCTTCGCCTTTTTTGTATTTGCGTACAGCTTCTTCGCCGGCTTCAGTCCAAGACAGGTCAGACAAGTGAACCAGACCGTCGATGCCGCCAGGCAGGCCTACGAATACGCCGAAGTCAGTGATAGATTTAACTGCGCCGGAGATTTTGTCGCCTTTATTGTGGTTGGCGGCAAACTCTTCCCAAGGGTTAGCTTGGCATTGTTTCATACCCAAAGAGATACGGCGGCGGTCTTCGTCGATTTCCAGGATCATTACTTCAACTTCGTCACCCAGTTGAACAACTTTGCTTGGGTGTACGTTTTTGTTGGTCCAATCCATTTCAGAAACGTGTACCAAACCTTCGATGCCTTGTTCGATTTCAACGAACGCACCGTAGTCGGTCAGGTTGGATACTTTACCGAACAGGCGGGTACCTTGTGGGTAACGACGGGTCAGGCCGCTCCAAGGATCTTCGCCCAGTTGTTTCATACCCAGAGAAACGCGTTGTTTGTCTTGGTCGAATTTCAGGACTTTAGCTTCTACTTCTTGACCTACTTCCAAAACTTCGCTTGGGTGTTTCACACGGCGCCATGCCAAGTCGGTGATGTGCAACAGACCGTCGATGCCGCCCAAGTCAACGAATGCACCGTAATCGGTGATGTTTTTAACGATACCTTTGATAACTGAACCTTCTTGCAGGTTTTCCAGCAAGGCTTTGCGTTCTTCGCCCAAAGTAGCTTCCAGAACAGCGCGGCGGGACACAACAACGTTGTTGCGTTTTTTGTCCAGTTTGATCACTTTGAATTCAATTTCTTTGCCTTCGAAGTGAGAAGTGTCTTTTACAGGACGTACGTCAACCAAAGAACCCGGCAGGAATGCACGGATGCTGTTGATCATAACAGTCAGACCACCTTTGACTTTGCCATTGATAACGCCGGACAGGATGTCGCCGTTTTCCATAGCTTCTTCCAAAGCGATCCAGTCGGCAGCGCGTTTGGCTTTTTCGCGGGACAGTTTGGTTTCGCCGAAGCCGTTTTCAACAGATTCGATGGTAACGGTAACGAAATCGCCAACTTTAACTTCAATCTCGCCCTGAGCGTTTTTGAATTCAGCAACATCAATCAGAGATTCTGATTTCAGACCTGCGTTAACGGTAACGAAGTTTTGATCGATGCCGACTACTTCGGCAGTAATCACTTCACCTGGGTTCATCTCTTGCAGGGTAAAGCTTTCTTCCAGCAGCTGGGCAAAATTTTCCATAGTCATATATACTCTTTTCGGTACACCGCCAAGGGGTGCGGGTTAGGTTTGAAATGACCTGCCGTCCTTGGCGCGGCAGGTTGAGAAATGTTTTCAGACGGCCTTGTTATTAGGGTCAACAGGCCGTCTGAAATGAAAACTTCGCGATTATACTCCAAATTTTAAACTTTATGATACCAATCAAGCACTTTTTTTACAGCTTCTTCGATAGAAAGGTTATCGGTATCTAAAAGCAGGGCGTCGGGAAGCTGTTTCAACGGAGCAACAGGGCGGCGGCGGTCTGCTTCGTCACGCGCTTCAATGTCCGACAAAATACGCTCGAATGCAACGCCTTCGCATGGGATACCGAGTTGTTTGGCACGACGTTGGGCGCGGACATTGGCACTTGCGGTCAGGAAAATTTTTAATGCGGCATCAGGGAAAATAACCGAGCCGATATCGCGGCCGTCGGCGACCAAGCCTTTTTCGGTTAGGAAGTCGCGTTGGCGTTGCAAAAGGGCGGCACGCACTTTAGGCAACTGCGCGACGGCAGATGCGCCCATGCCAATCGCTTCGGTACGGATTTGCTCGGATACATCTTCGCCGTTTAATAATACGGCGCTGCCTTCAAATTGTGCGGGCAAAGTTTCTGCCAGTGTGCTGACGGCATCTTCATCTGTCCAGGCAACATTTTGTTTTTGTGCGTAAAGCGCGGTCAGGCGGTAAAGCGCACCGGAGTCGAGGTAAAGAAAACCCAAGGCTTCGGCTACGCGTGAGGCAACTGTCCCTTTGCCGGATGCGCTGGGGCCGTCGATGGCGATGACTTTTTGCTTGAGGCTCATGTGTTCTCCTGAATGCGATAGGTATTTGAATTAACCGTTTATTATACGTTGCTTTGGCCGTCTGAAAACGAAAATTTTTGTGTGATTTAGATTTGAGGGGAAAGCGGCTCGGCCTTATCGGGTATAATGGCCAAAATCATAATTTAACCGCTTTATCTGATTGTTCGGGCCGTCTGAAACAACGGGTCGGGAACGGTCTTAGAATTTAGAAACATTATGTTACAAACCGATAATCTTACTTCTGCACAACCTCAGCGCATTATCACTGCTCAAAATATTTCCGCTCAGGAGGAATTGCTTGAACGTGCTTTACGTCCGAAAACTTTAAACGACTATATCGGGCAGGATAAGGCAAAAGAGCAGTTGGCCATTTTTATTCAGGCGGCGAAAAAACGTGGCGAAGCGCTTGACCACACTTTGCTGTTTGGCCCTCCGGGTTTGGGCAAAACTACTTTGGCACACATTATCGCCAAAGAGTTAGGCGTTAATTTGCGCCAAACCAGCGGCCCGGTTTTGGAACGTGCCGGCGACCTTGCAGCCTTGTTGACCAACCTCGAGCCTCATGATGTACTGTTTATTGATGAAATCCACCGTTTAAGCCCCGTGGTTGAAGAAATCCTTTATCCTGCGCTTGAAGATTATCAGTTGGACATCATGATAGGCGAAGGACCGGCCGCGCGTTCGGTCAAAATCGATTTGCCGCCGTTTACATTGGTAGGTGCGACGACCCGCGCCGGCATGCTGACCAACCCTTTACGCGACCGTTTCGGTATCGTGTCCCGATTGGAGTTTTATCAGAATAAAGATTTGGCGACTATTGTTGCCCGTTCTGCTCAACTATTGCAGTTGGATATGGGCGACGAGGGCGCTATGGAAGTGGCCAAGCGCAGCCGCGGCACTCCGCGTATTGCCAACCGCCTTTTGCGACGTGTACGCGATTATGCCGATGTGAAAAACAACGGCATCATTGATGCGGAAATTGCCGATGCGGCTTTGAGTATGCTGGATGTGGATGGTCAGGGTTTGGATGTGATGGACAGGAAATTCCTTGAGGCGATTTTGCACAAGTTCAGCGGCGGTCCTGTCGGGTTGGAAAACGTGGCCGCTGCGATTGGTGAATCGACCGATACCATCGAAGATGTGATTGAACCATATCTGATTCAGCAGGGCTTTTTGCAACGTACACCGCGCGGACGCGTAGCAACCGAACGAGCCTATCTGCATTTTGGCTTGAAGGTTCAAGAATAATAATGAAGGCCGTCTGAAAACTGCTTTCAGACGGCCTGATACTTTCAATTTCATATGATTGTCGGCAAATATCTGCCGATAATCGGTTAAAATGTTCCCCTTTTCTTTTTTGAAGTTTCCCCATGAATATCTTATCCGTAGAAAATGCTTCTTTTGCTGTCGGTCATGTCGCCTTGCTCGACAAAACTTCTTTTCAACTTGACAGCGGCGAGAAAATCGGTTTAATCGGCCGCAACGGTGCGGGTAAGTCTTCGTTTCTGAAAATCCTCGCCGGTGTACAGAAGCTCGACGACGGGCAGATTATTGTTCAAAACAATCTCAAAATCGTTTATGTACCGCAGGAATCCTTTTTTGATAAGGACGCAACCGTATTTGATACCGTTGCCGAAGGTTTGGGCGAAATTCGCGATTTATTGCGCCGTTATCATCATGTCAGCCATGAGTTGGAAAATGGTTCGAGTGAGGCTTTATTGAAAGAACTCAATGAATTGCAACTTGAAATCGAAGCGAAGGACGGCTGGAAGTTGGATGCGGCAGTCAAGCAGACTTTGGGGGAACTGGGTTTACCGGAAAACGAAAAAATCGGCAACCTCTCCGGCGGTCAGAAAAAGCGTGTCGCCTTGGCGCAGGCTTGGGTGCAAAAGCCCGACGTATTGCTGCTGGACGAGCCGACCAACCATTTGGATATTGACGCAATTATTTGGCTGGAAAATCTGCTTAAAGCGTTTGAAGGCAGCTTGGTCGTGATTACCCACGACCGCCGTTTTCTGGACAACATCGCCACGCGCATCGTCGAACTAGACCGTGGCATTCTGCGCTCCTATCCCGGCTCGTTCTCCAAATACAGCGAGAAAAAAGCGCAAGAGTTGGCAGTCGAGGCGGAACATAACCGCCTCTTCGACAAATTCCACGCACAGGAAGAAGCATGGATACGCAAAGGCATCGAAGCGCGCCGTACCCGTAATGAAGGCCGTGTGCGCCGTTTGGAAGAGCTACGTCGCCAGCGTGCCGAACGCCGAAACGTACAAGGGCAGGTTAACTTTAAGCTCGACAGCGGCGAAAAAAGCGGCAAAATCATCGCCGAATTGGAACACGCTTCGTTTGCCTATGGCGACAAAGTCATCATGGACAGATTCTCCGCCATTTTGCAGCGCGGCGACAAAATCGGCTTAATCGGTCCAAACGGTATCGGTAAAACCACCTTCCTTAAGCTGATTTTGGGCGAATTGCAGCCGACCTACGGCAGAATCCGCATCGGCAGTAAACAGGAAGTTGCTTATTTCGACCAATTCCGTAGCGCGTTGAATGAAAACGACACTGTGTTTTACACGCTCGGGCAGGGCAATGATTACGTTGAGGTCGGCGGCAAGAAAAAGCATGTGATGAGCTATTTAGAAGATTTTCTGTTCCATCCAGCCCGCGCACAAAGTCCCGTTTCATCACTCTCCGGCGGTGAACGCAACCGCCTCCTGTTGGCAAAACTCTTTACCCGTCCTGCCAATATTTTGGTTTTGGACGAGCCAACGAATGACTTGGACATTGATACCCAAGAGTTGCTCGAAGACTTGCTGCGAGATTATCAAGGCACGGTATTCCTTGTTTCGCATGACCGTATGTTCTTGGATAATGTGATTACCCAAAGCATTGTTTTCGAAGGACAAGGCCGTCTGAAAGAATACATCGGAGGCTATCAGGACTATATCGACGCAAAATCGCGGGAAGATAAAATTCAGACGGCCTCTGCGCCTAAAGCGGTTGCCGAGCCTGAGAAAGTCAAACCCAAAGCCAACCGCACGGTCAAACTTTCCTATAAAGAACAGCGCGAACTTGATGCCCTGCCTGATGAAATCGCAGCTTTGGAAACCGAGCAGGCTGAAATCAATACTCAGCTTTCCGATCCTGAAATTTTCAAAGATTACGAAAAAGCAGGTGCGTTACAAAGCAGGGCTGAAGAAATTGAAATGCTGCTTTTGGAAAAGCTGGAACGCTGGGAATGGCTGGAAGCGAAACAAAATGGCGAAGCGGTTTAAATTGGGAGTTTTGTCCCAAAGTAGGGCAGATATTTTTCTAAATCATGCCGTCTGAACCCCGAATATTCAAAAACAAGGTCTACAACCAACATGAAAAAAGTCGAGAAAAACCTATTGGTGCTGCATAGCTCTAAGGAAATGTTTGAGCTGGTGGACAAAGTTGAGGACTATCCAAAATTTTTGCCGTGGTATAGCAAGACCGAAGTCATCGAACGCAAAGGCAATGAGCTAAAAGCGCGCCTGTTTATGGACTATATGCGCGTCAAGCAGTCGTTTGCGACGCACAACCACAATATCCCGGGGCAGGAAATCCGCATGGATTTGCTCGAAGGGCCGTTTAAAACCCTGCGCGGCACTTGGAAATTTATCGACTTGGGCGATGATATGTGCAAAGTCGAATTCAGATTAGAATACGATTTCTCCAATGCCGTACTCTCTGCCATGATTTCTCCAGTATTCGGCCATCTTGCCGGTACGCTGGTGGATGCTTTTATTAAAGAGGCCGACCGTCGCTATGCTTGAGATTGAAATTGTTTACGGACTGGCCGATAGGCAAGTGTTGAAGAGCATGACCGTTGCCGAAGGGACAACCGTACGCGAAGCCGCCCTGCAAAGCGGTTTGGAGGTAGAATTCCCAGAGTTGGATTTGCAGCAAGCGCCTTTGGGTATTTTCGGCAAGGCAGTGAAAGACGAGACGGTGTTGCGCGATGGCGATCGGATTGAGGTTTATCGTCCATTGTTGATTGATCCGAAAGAAGCGAGACGTAAACGCGCAGGGTAAGAATAAATCGAAGGCCGTCTGAAACTTTTTCAGACGGCCTGTCAAACTGAAAGAACAGTAATGAGCTTGAAAATTAAATTAATCGTCGGTTTGGGCAATCCAGGCCAAGAATACGAACAAACGCGCCACAATGTCGGCTTTTGGCTGTTGGACGAACTGGCATGGAAATGGAAAGTCAATTTTAAAGACGAAAAGAAATTTTACGGCGAAGTGGCGCGCGCCACTATGCCGGATGGCGATGTCTGGCTGCTCAAACCCATGACTTTTATGAACCGCTCCGGTCAGGCAGTAGCCGCTTTGGCTCAGTTTTACAAGATCAAGCCGGAGGAAATCTTGGTGGTCCATGACGAGCTGGATATTCCATGCGGCCGTATCAAATTCAAACTTGGCGGCGGCAATGGCGGACACAACGGCCTTAAAGACATTCAGGCTCGTTTGGGTACGCCCAATTTCTACCGCCTGCGCTTGGGTATTGATCACCCTGGCGACCGTAATCTGGTTGTCGGTTATGTGTTGAATAAACCGTCGGCGGAACACAGACAGCAAATTGATGACGCCATCGCCAAATCCTTGCAAGGATTGCCGGCTGTGTTGAATGGTGAATGGGAAGAAGCAACACGTTTTTTACACAGTAAGTAAGCGTATCCGAATCAAACGGGCAGCCTTGCACATCATGTTCAGACGGCCTGAAAACAGGCAGCGCGATCTGACTAGCGATAAACCAATTAAAGAAACAGTAAATATGAATGAACTGACCAGTCTTATGCAAACCGAAGCCCCAAGCATTGTTGGCGAAACATTAGATTTCTGCCTTTACGAATGCAGTATTGAAGATGCCCCGGATGCTGAAGAAGTAGCACAATGGCGTGATATTTTGAAGGCGCGGGGTGGGAAATTTGTTCGCTTGGCAGATATCTGCCAAACATGGTTGGATGAAGAGGCCGACAAATGAAAGCCTTGCCGTTAAACAAATTTACTGTCGCTGCCTTGATTTGGTTTGCCGCCGCCATTTATGCCTTACTTTTCAAAGAGGGCGGCAATAGCGCTCCACCATTTCCCCATTTTGATAAAGTCGGCCATTTCGGACTGTTTTTCGGTCAGGCATGGTTGTGCACAAAAATATTTATTCAAGACAATAGGACTATTCCCTATAAAGGCATTCTGCTTGCCGCTTTATTGTTTGCAGTAGGGAGTGAGCTGGCTCAGGCATTTCTGACTGCTACGCGCCAGGGTTCGATCGCGGACGGTATTGCCGATATGGCAGGTACGGCTGCGGCGCTGTGGTTTGCAGCAAAAGTAAAAGCAGCAAAAAGTTAGACATATTTAAACAACTTAAAGGCCGTCTAAAATCCTGAGAAACAGGTTTCAGACGGCCTTTTGTTACTTGATGCATGAAGCAATCGTTACTTCATGCCAAGTATTTAAATATTAGAATTTTACGCGTACACCAGCAGATACTTCGTGGGAATGGAGCTTAACGTTATTGATCTTGCTCCAGTGGTTATAGCGATAGCCTGCATCCAGTGCTACATTTTGAGTTACATCATAACTTACACCAGCCATTGCACCTACGCCAATTTTAGTATCCTTACGTTCAGCTGTTTGTTCGGCTGTTTGATATTTATGAGTAGAGTGGTTAAGACCCAGGCGAACACCTACATAAGGTTTTACAGGAGCTTGCAGGTCAAAATCATAAATAGCAGATACACCGGCACTGTGATATTTAGCCTCAGCATATACCGAAGGTACATTAATCTTTGCAGATTTATAATGCGTATAGTCGGCAGCAACACGGAAATCGCCGAAATCGTAGCCTGCAGAAATACGAGGGCTAAAGCCTTTAATTGATGCGCCACCCAGTTTTACAGTAGCATGACCAGCATCAGCCTGAACATAAAAACCTTTGGTTTCATCAGCCAATGCAAATGCAGGTAGGGAAAGAGCAATCAGTGTTACCAGAACTTTTTTCATTGTTTTGTCCTTAATGTAGGATTAGGAGTAGTGGATAATCGCCGGGATTGTTCATTCCCAACAACTATTCTGATTGTATTTTCTTGTGGAAAATTAAGCAAATCTAAAAATGTGTCAGCTGTTGTAAAATCGCACTTATAAAAAACACTGTAACAAATCGTTTAAGAACAAACGGCCTTGTTCGGTCGAGCGGAACACGGTCGGGTCTGATTCAAGCAGGCCTTTTTGTCTGGCGGTTTCGATTTGAGCCATGATTTTTGCAGTAGGTACGCCGGTACGTTCTTGCAGCATTGCGACAGGTACGCCGTCGGTTAGGCGCAGGGCATTCATCATGAACTCGAATGGAAGGTCTTCGGCAGCAACGGTTTTGCGTTCAACGGCTTCATGCGGATTGCTTTGCATGGCGGCAAGATAGTCGTTGGGATGACGACGGCGGACAGTTCGCTCGATACGGTCGGGATAGGAAATTTTGCCGTGTGCGCCCGCGCCTATGCCTAAGTAATCGCCAAACTGCCAGTAGTTCAAATTATGGCGACACTGCATACCAGATTTTGCAAAAGCCGAAGTTTCGTAGTGGATAAAGCCTGCGCCTTCCAATTCACCGTGTACGGCATCTTCAATATCCAATGCTGCTTCATCTTGCGGCAATCCTTTGGGCGGCGTATGACCGAAAGGCGTGTTCGGTTCCATTGTCAGATGATATGCGCTGATATGCGATACGCCTGTTGCAATAGCGGTTTGCACATCGTTTAAGGCCGTCTGAATCGTTTGGTTTGGCAGGGCATACATCAAATCGATATTGACTTTATCAAATAATTTCAAGGCAGTATCAATAGCTGTCAGGGCTTCTTTGCCATTGTGAACGCGTCCCAATCGATCAAGCATATCGTCGTTAAAACTCTGCACGCCGATAGACAGACGCGTAATACCTGCGTCTTTAAATCCTTGAAACTTCTCAATTTCAAATGTGCCCGGATTGGCTTCCAAAGTAATTTCCGCTTCGGGTTGCAAACGCAACAGTGAACGCACGCCGCTTAACAAACGGTCAATCGACTCCGCTTGAAACAGACTGGGTGTACCGCCGCCGAAGAATATGGTTTCCACCGGTCTGCCCCAAATATTCGGCAATTCAAGCTGCAAGTCGGTTAATAGGGCATCGATATAGGCTTCTTCCGGCAGGCCGTTTTTGAGACTGTGGGAATTAAAGTCGCAATATGGGCATTTTTTGATGCACCACGGGATGTGGATATAGAGTGATAAAGGAGGCAGGGCGGTTAGCTGGCCGGGGCGTTGGAAAGTAATTTGGGTCATGGTATGTGTTGAGGCTCAAGGCCGTCTGAAATTTTTAGGCTGTTATTTTAACTGAAATGTCGGCAGGGAAAGTAATCAGTAGGAAATATGCGAAGTCTAAGCTCTCAAAAAAGCTTCTATTTCTTCTTCTGATAATTTGGAATTGCAGACAAATTTTATTTTGCCTTGTGAGATGTTGAGTAATGCGGGAACAGTTTTGATGCCGTGTTGTTCACGAAAAGTTTTTAAAGCTGCTTTGTTGCTGCTGTCTGTAAAGCGGATGGTAAGCTGCTTGTTTAAGGAAACGGTAAACAGTTTTGCAACAAAACGGCGACAGTATGAACAGCTTGGTTTGCCTAAAAAGACGATAGCAGTTTCTTGACTGTCAATAAGTTGCAGAAGTTCGTCAGGCGTAGTCGGGATAAAGGCAGCAACGTGTTTTGCAAAGGCTGCCAATTCTTCAGGTGTGGGCTTGGGCATGGGAGTGAATGTGAGGTAAGCCGTCTGAAGGTTTCAGACGGCCTGTTATCGATTTATAAGGATTCAATTTTTCTTAACAATTCACGCAATGCTTGGGCGCGGTGGCTTTCGGCATTTTTGATTTCAGGACCAAGCTCGGCGGCGGTGCAACCATGTTCGGCCAGATAGAAATGCGGGTCGTAGCCGAAGCCGTTTGTACCTGCGGCTTCTGCCTGCCATTGTCCGTGCCAGATGCCTTCGGCGATGATGGGTTGCGGGTCGTTTTCGTGGCGGACGAGGACGAGCACGCAGACGTAGTAACAGCTTTTATCGTCTTTATCGGCAAGATCGGCAGACAGTTTGGCGTTGTTTGCGGCATCGGATTTGGGGTTTTCGCCTGCATAACGGGCGGAGAAAATGCCGGGTGCGCCGTTTAAGGCGTTGGTGCAGATGCCGGAATCGTCGGCAAGTGCCGGTAAGCCGCTATATTTGGCGGCATGACGTGCTTTAGCCAGGGCATTTTCAACAAAGGTATGGTACGGCTCGGGACATTCGGGCGTATTGAACTGCGATTGTGGCAGGACTTCGATGTTTAAGTCGGCGAAGAGGCGGGAAAATTCTTTGAGTTTGCCTGAGTTGCCACTGGCAAGGACGATTTTTTCAAACATGGTTTTTCCTTAATGGTTTTCGGTTTGTTGCATACGAGCCATTTGTGCGTGTGCTTTGTGGCGGATGTAAAGGGCAAGGCTGCCGATTTGGGCAAAAACGGTGGCAAAGGCAAACAGAAAGGCGGCAACGGCAAATTGTTTGCTGTGAATGCTCAGAAGATAAGCGCCCAACAGAATCAGTACGATAAACATCAGGGTAAACAGGGCGGTCAGGAGCAGATAGGCTTTTTGTCGGGTCATGGCAGCTTGGGGGAGGGGGAAAAATGTTCTGATTATAACGTCAGATTGGGAATTTGAAACCATGCCGTATCCGTTAAAAAGGCCGTCTGAATATTTCAGACGGCCTTAAGTCGAATAACGGATTAACGTAATTCTGTGTGCAGGCGGCTCAACAATGTGGAGGCATCGCTGCCTTTGTATGGGCTGCCGTCTTTGTTCAACAGATGGAGGCGTGCGCCATTGTTGATAGGCTCAACATACACGATGATTTCAGGATACGTTTTTGGTGCTTCTGCTTTGCCTTTGCCAAATACGCGTTTGAACAGGCCTGGTTTTTTATTGGCAACTGCTTCGCCTTCGGTTGGCGCTTGTTGAACCAAGAAGGCGCGGCGTTCGGCATTTTGACCGATAACAGTCAGGCCGATGCGGTCAAGCGCAAGGGCGGTACGGCGCCAGTTGCGGCCGTAATCGCCTGCCAGCAACAGAGTGCCATTGTCCACACGGGCTAACTCAGAAGCATTGCTGCGGGCGGCAACGCTTTGGGTCAGAGCCTGTTCGGCTTGTTGGCCGTCAACGCCCAAGTATTGCATAAAGCGGGCGAGGAATGCGGCTTCGAGGTTAGGGTCGCTCTCGCTTGGCTGCCACATAGTAGTGTCTTTTTTGCGGTCGGCATAAACTTCTTTCATGCCTTTGTGGGCGAAGAAGATGTCGGTCGAACCGTTTTTGCCTTGTTCGATGCGGATGATGAACTTGTCGCGTTCGCTGGTAGAGTAGATGCCGCCCAAGCCGACTTTGTCCAACAGACGGCGCAGGCTGTCTTGAGGGATTTTGGCTCGGTTTTCAGCCCACTCGGTTTCCATTTGGCCGATGGCCGGTTCTTCGGATTTGATGTCGAAACCGTTTTCTTGCCAGAATACTTTCAACAACGGCCAAATTTCGCGAGGCGATTTGCCATCGACAACCAACCAGCGCTGGTTGCCGTCACGCTCAAGGCGTACGCCTTTAACGGATTTCAAAACTTCTGCATTGGCAGGTTGTTGTACGGCCTGAGTGCGGCGTTTGTTGAAGTCGCTAGCGCGGACGGCACCGCTGCCTGCCGGTAATTGATAGAGGTTGCCTTGGTCTGGGTTGTTCAAATCAGGTGGTACTTCCAGTTTGACCAAGCGGTGTGATTGACTTTGATAGTCGAGTTTGGGTTGTTCTTTTTTGCTGCCGGAACAGGCAGTCATGCTAATCAGGGCGAGGGCTACTATGATGGGTTTGATATAGGTCATCTTGTTTTCCTGTGGATGAAGTTCTTAACAGGGAAGCCGTCTGAAAAGGGTGTTTGGGATTCAGACGGCCTTATTTCCGGATCAGATTTGTCCTGATTTTTCCAGAGCGGCTCGGACTTTGGCTTGACCGGCTTCGGTCAGTGCTACCAAAGGCAGACGAACATGGGGTTCGCATTTGCCCAATAAGCTCAGGCCCCATTTGGGCGCGGCCGGGCTGGGCTCGCAGAACATGGTGTTATAAATTGGGATAAGTTGCTCGTTTAGACGACGGGCGGTCGCAATATCGCCCTCAAGGGCGGCTCGGCACATGTCGGCAAAGAGTTTCGGTGCAACGTTGGCTGCGACGGTTACCACGCCATGACCACCACACAGCATAAAAGGCAGGCCGGTAGGGTCATCACCGGATAAAACGGCAAAACTTTCAGGAACGCTGTTGATCAATTCGATGTTGTTGCCGATATTGCCGCTGGCTTCTTTCACGCCGACGATATTCGGAATCTCGGCCAAACGCAAAATAGTGTCGTTGCTCATGCTGACGACGGTACGGCCGGGAACATTATAGATAATCATCGGAATCGAAGTGGCTTCGGCGATGGCTTTGAAATGTTGGTAAATGCCTTCTTGCGAAGGTTTGTTGTAGTAGGGAACAACAGATAAGGTGTAGTCCGCACCGGCTTGCTCGGCGGCTTTGGAAAGGGCGATGGCTTCGACAGTATTGTTGGCGCCTGTACCGGCGATAACGGGAATGCGCTTGTTGACGTGTTTGACGGTGGCTTCAATAACGGCCAAATGTTCTTCGACAGGCAGAGTGGCTGACTCGCCGGTGGTGCCGACTGCGACGATGCCGTCGGTGCCGTTTTCAATGTGCCAGTCGATTAAGTCATGAAGTTGTTCGTAGTTGATGCTGCCGTCTTGATTCATCGGGGTAATCAGGGCAACCAGACTGCCTTTTAACATACGGAAACCTTTAATTTTATAGTGTAGGTGGATTATTCATCGGATTGTAGCTTACTTTGTTGTTTGTGTGAAACATATCCGCTATGAGGCTTTGCTGTTTAATGGTGACTTGTCATTATCTTAATGAATAATACATTTTTAAATCATTGGTTTGTTTGTTTTTAGGTAGAAAAATGATGTCAAGAATTAAAATGTGTTAAGGCGGTTTGAGGCCGTCTGAAAACGGCTGGGCGGAACTTTCAGACGGCCTGATGGTTTTGAATTTGCTGATACATTTCAAATTGGTTAAAATACGCATCTTAATATTTTTTAACGATTCTTGAGAGAAGGTTCAACATGGCCGGAATGACTGAAAAACAGGCGGAATCGCTTGATTTGGTTTATGGTTTGGAAGACAAGCCGCCGTTTGGGAATGCGTTGTTGAGTGCGGTTACGCACCTTCTGGCGATTTTTGTTCCGATGATTACTCCGGCACTGATTGTCGGCGGGGCGTTGGAGCTGCCGGTTGAAATGACGGCTTATTTGGTGTCGATGGCGATGGTGGCTTCCGGTGTCGGTACCTATTTGCAGGTCAACCGTTTCGGGCCGGTCGGTTCGGGTATGTTGTCGATTCAGTCGGTCAACTTCTCTTTTGTAACTGTGATGATTGCGCTCGGTACCGGTATGAAAGAGGGCGGCTTGACTGAAGATGTGATGATTTCAACGCTCTTGGGCGTGTCCTTTGTCGGTGCGTTTTTGGTGTGCTTCTCCGCTTGGCTTTTGCCTTATTTGAAAAAAGTGATTACGCCGACGGTAAGCGGCGTGGTCGTTATGCTGATCGGCTTGAGCTTGGTACATGTCGGCATTACCGATTTCGGCGGCGGCTTCGGTGCGAAAGCAGACGGCACGTTCGGCTCGATGGAAAACTTGGGTTTGGCATCGCTGGTGTTGCTGATTGTATTGGTTTTCAACTGCTTGAAAAATCCATTGCTGCGCATGAGCGGCATCGCGGTGGGTTTGATTGTCGGTTATATTGTTGCGCTGTTTTTGGGCAAAGTGGATTTTTCCGCCCTGCAAAACCTGCCGCTGATTACTCTGCCTGTTCCATTTAAATATGGTTTCGCATTTGATTGGCACGCGTTTATCGTTGCCGGTGCGATTTTCTTGTTGAGCGTATTTGAGGCAGTTGGCGATTTGACGGCGACTGCGATGGTCTCCGAGCAGCCGATTGAGGGTGAGGAATACACCAAACGCTTGCGCGGCGGCGTATTGGCAGATGGTTTGGTGTCTGTGATTGCGACTGCGTTGGGCTCTTTGCCTTTGACCACTTTTGCGCAAAATAACGGCGTGATTCAAATGACCGGCGTGGCTTCTCGCCATGTGGGTAAATATATTGCGGCAATTTTGGTATTGTTGGGCTTGTTCCCCGTCATCGGCCGCGCGTTTACCACGATTCCGAGTCCGGTTTTGGGTGGCGCGATGGTGTTGATGTTCGGCCTGATTGCGATTGCAGGCGTGCGGATTTTGGTCAGCCACGGTATTCGCCGTCGTGAAGCAGTTATCGCGGCTACTTCTGTCGGTTTGGGTTTGGGTGTGGCGTTTGAGCCGGAAGTGTTCAAAAACCTGCCGGTATTGTTCCAAAACTCAATTTCTGCCGGCGGTATTATGGCGGTATTGTTGAACTTGGTTTTGCCGGAGGATAAAACCGATAAAGCGGTTAAGTTGGAAACCGATAGTTTGGAGCACTAAGCAAGCTTTATTCAAAGGCCGTCTGAAGTTTCAGACGGCCTTTTGGTTTTCGGCTATAATATTGTTTTTATTTGTTATCCGAGTGGTTCGGATAGCCCTACCCGGAAAGGTTTTATATGACGGTTTATTCACTTTTTATCACTTGTCCTCGCGGTTTGGAAGCGCCTTTGACGCAAGAACTCGAAAGCATGGCATGTCAGGATATACGTGCTGTTGACGGCGGTGTGGCATGTAAAGGCACGATGGAGCAGGTGTATTGCATCAACCTGCATTCGCGCGTTGCCAGCCGTGTTTTACTGCGTTTGACTAAAGGCGGTTATCGCAACGAACACGATATCTACAAACTCGCACGAAATCTGCATTGGACGGGTTGGTTTAAGCTGGAGCAGACCTTTAAAGTCAAAGTCGAAGGCAAGCGCGCCAATGTGAAAAGCTTGGATTTTGTCGGTTTGAAAATCAAAGATGCCGTCTGCGATGCATTCCGCGATATTTATGATGCGCGTCCGAGCGTGGGTAAAATCAATCCCGATATCCGCATTCATGCCTTTATCGATGAGCGCAATGTGGAAATCTTTATCGATACTTCCGGCGAAGCACTCTTCAAACGCGGCTATCGTCAGGATACCGGCGAAGCGCCATTAAGAGAGAATTTGGCGGCAGGTTTGCTGCTTTTGGCAGGCTATGACGGTACGCAACCTTTCCAAGACCCGTTTTGCGGCAGCGGCACGATTGCCATTGAGGCTGCATGGATTGCGACACACCGCGCACCGGGCTTGATGCGCCGTTTCGGTTTTGAAAAACTGCAAAACTTTGACAAAGAAAAATGGCAAGCCCTGCGCCGTGAAGCTGAAAAACAAATCAAACCGGCTGCCGTGCCAATTTCCGGCAGCGACAACGACCGTTATATGATCCGCGCCGCATTGGCTAATGCCCAAGCCGCCGAAGTGGATAATTTCATCCGCTTTGACGTGCAAGATGCGCAAACCGCGCGGCCGAACGGCGAACACGGCATTATGATTTCCAATCCGCCTTATGGCGTGCGCCTTGCGGAGGTTCAGGCTTTGCAGGCGCTTTATCCGCAACTGGGCACATGGTTGAAACAACACTACGCAGGCTGGCTGGTTGGAATGTTTACCGGCGATCGCGATATGCCGAAATTTATGCGCCTTTCTCCGAAGCGTAAAATTCCGCTGTTTAATGGTAACTTGGATTGCCGATTGTTTTTGATGGATATGGTTAAAGGCTCGAATCGGGGGTAAAACCTGAAATTAAGGCCGTCTGAAAGATGATTTCAGACGGCCTTTTTTATTTGTTAAAACCGTCTTTGTTATAACGGAGTTTGCTATTCTTTTTTTATATTAATGCACTGAAATTGTTTTCAGACGGCCTTTATCAAGGGAGCCGTGTAGATGTAATTATTGAAATTTACAATCTATCAAATTATAAAAACCTATTACAAAATAAAGATGGATTGTTAAATAAAATACCATATATAGTAGTATTGTGTTTTAATTCACACCATATCTTGTGTTTTATGGCATTGCAATGAGCGGTTTGAAATTCACAATCGAGCAAATTGTATGGCAGGAAGTGCCGGGCGAAGTATCGTTGGCATTTCTGTTTTCAGGCTGTCCGTTGCGTTGCAAAGGCTGTCACAGTGCCGATACATGGAAAGAGGGTATTGGTACGGAATTGACCGAGGATTATTTAAAAGGCCGTCTGAAACGCTATCGCGGATTGATTACGTGCGTGTTGTTTATGGGCGGGGAATGGCAGCCGGAAGCCTTGCAGAAAATGCTGGACATCGTGACGCAGGCGGGTTTGAAAGCCTGCTTGTACACCGGCCTGGAGCGTGAAGAGCTGGAGGCGGTTTCAGACGGCATCCTGCCTTATCTGACGTATCTGAAAACCGGCCGTTGGCAGATGGAGCTGGGTGGCTTAGACAGCCCGACCACCAATCAAAAGTTTGTCGATTTGCGCACGGGTGAAGTGTTGAACCGATTGTTTATCAAAGATAAACAAGCATCTAAAGTGTTTCCAGTGGCTTCAATTTAGCTTAATGCTGTATTGCACTGATTTAAATTGAATTTATTGTATTCGCTGACAGCGATGTTTCAGACGGCCTGACCGTCATTGCTTGATAAATCATCCAAACCATACAGGAGAATTAACATGATTCGGCTGCATCCCGAACAGTTAAACGGAAAACTACAATTCATGCGCGACTACATCAGCGCGCAAAACGCGGCGGACGGCTCGAAAATGGACGCCAACGCCAACGTAACGCAAAAAAACATCGCCACGATGGAAGCGGAAATCATGAAAGACTTTTTCGTGCAGATTAACCGCGCCCAAGTGTCGCGCAAGATCGCCGAAATTTTCGACCAATCCGTCGCCGACGAATACATCCGCCAGATTGAGGCGCATGAGATTTATGTGCACGACGAGACCAGCCTCAAGCCTTATTGTGTGTCGGTTACGCTGTATCCCTTCCTGCTCGACGGCTTAAGCAAACTCGGCGGCGAATCCAAGGCGCCGCAGCATCTGGCTTCGTTTTGCGGTTCGTTTATCAACCTAGTGTTTGCCATCAGCGCGCAGTTTGCCGGCGCGGTGGCAACGGTGGAATTTCTGACCTATTTCGACTACTTCGCCCGCAAAGACTACGGCGACGATTATTTGGAAACACACGGCAAAGAAATCGCCAACCACATGCAGCAGGTGGTATACAGCATCAACCAGCCTGCCGCCGCGCGAGGCTATCAGAGCGTGTTTTGGAATATTTCCGTTTACGATCAATACTATTTCGACGCGATGTTCGGCGATTTCGTCTTCCCCGATTTCAGCAAATCGGTTTGGACGAGCGTAGCGAAGCTGCAAAACTTCTTCCTCAAATGGTTCAATCAGGAACGCACCAAAGCCGTTTTGACTTTCCCCGTCGTGACCGCTGCAATGCTGACCGACGGCGGCAAATGCAAAGATACCGTGTTCGCCGACGAAATGGCGAAAGAGTTGGCGGAAGGCAATTCCTTCTTCGTCTATCTTTCCGACAACCCCGACTCCTTGGCTTCCTGCTGCCGCCTGCGCAATGCCATTGAAGACCGCACCTTCAGCTACACACTTGGTGCGGGTGGCGTAGCAACCGGTTCCATCAACGTCATCACCATCAACATGAACCGGCTGGAGCAAGACGGGCGCGACCTTGCCGCCGAAGTGGGCAAAATCCACAAATACCAATACGCCTACCGCAAACTGATGGAAGAATACCAAGCCGCCGGAATGCTGCCCGTTTACGATGCAGGCTTCATCACGCTGGACAAACAGTTCCTCACCATCGGCATCAACGGCATGGCGGAAGCCGCTGAATCGCAAGGCATCAAAGTCGGTTACAACGACGACTACATCAACTTCGTTCAAGGCCGTCTGAAAACTATATTCGAAGCCAACCAAGCCGCCAGCAAACACTACGGCGTGAAGTTCAATACTGAGTTCGTCCCCGCCGAAAACCTCGGCGTGAAAAACGCCAAATGGGACAAAGCCGACGGCTACAAAGTCAGCCGCGAATGCTACAACTCCTATTTCTACGTCGTCGAAGACGAAGAAATCAACGCGCTCGACAAATTCCTGCTGCACGGCAAAGAATTGGTGGACTGGCTCGACGGCGGCTCCGCGCTGCACCTGAACCTCGATGAAGCCCTGCCCGAATCCGGCTACCGCTCGCTCTTGGGCATCGCCGCACAAACCGGCTGCAACTACTTCTGCGTGAACGTGCGCATTACCATTTGCAACGAATGCGGTCACATCGACAAACGCACCCTGCACGCATGCTCCGCCTGCGGCAGCCACGACATCGACTACGGCACCCGCGTCATCGGCTATCTGAAACGCGTATCCGCCTTCTCCAGCGGACGACGCAAAGAGCATGCGCTCAGACATTATCATCGTAAAGCGGCGTAATCGTTGAAAAAAGATTGCTTGCAAACCTAAGGCCGTCTGAAACTTCAGACGGCCTTGATCATGTTAAGATAGGCTGGCTCTTTCAATGATATAGTTTTGATTAAATTAAACAAAAACTCTTGACGTCTTCATATAATGAATTAACATATAACATCCTTTAACCTAAATTTAAAAAAGCGAGAGACACATGAAAACATCAGCTTTATTGGCAGCTTTGTTGGCTGCTCTGTCCCTGTCAGCATGCGGCGGCGGTTCAGGCTCATCTTCTTCTGCCGTTTGTGACGAATACGAAAAAGCATTTGCCGAAGCAACTAAAGACGTAGATGCTGCAACCAAAGACATGATGCAAAAATCTTTCGAACAAACCAAAGAAGCGTTGAAAAACCTGCCTGCAGATCAACGCGATGCAACTTGTAAAACTTCTTTGGACGCTTTGAAAGGCGTTCCTGCTGCAGAAACTCCTGAAGAGAAAGCCGAAGAAGCCAAAGATGCCGCTGAAGAGGCTAAAGAAGACGCAAAAGACGCAGCGGAAGATGCCAAAGAAGCTGCTGAAGACGCTAAAGAAGAAGCTAAATAATTCGGATAGCTTTAGAGAAAAACGGATTCCAATGATTTGGAATCCGTTTTTTGTTGTGTGAACTAGAGTGTTTGGGATAAAGCATTTTCAGTTTTCAGACGGCCATTTTTTATGCCGTCTGAAAGCGTTAGTTTTAACAAAGTTAAAATGTACAACAGCAAACCATCAATCAACCAACCGCGTGTGTGCGTACCGCGCACACCCTACGCGTAGGTTTTCAATTCCGCATGATTCACAGGTAGGGTGTGTGGCGCAGCCACGCACGCGGTTGGTTGGGTATGCAAGCAATGGTTACTAAGCGAGTTTTAACTCTTTTATTCTAGATATCAACCCTTTTGGAATATCCAAAAACTCAAAAGACTTAATCATAATTTCTGTTTCTCCCATATTACATTTAATTTTATGTTTAAATAAACAATTATTATTATTACCAACTATACAATATTGACATTGAGGTATAAGATTTTCCATACATTTTTTAGCCAAAACATCTGAATTTATCATTTTTTGAACTAATGAAACATACGTTTTCAATAACCACTTACCTTTGCATATAGATAGTAATGAATTAATATTTCTACTTATTGATAAATTACTTGCAAAAGCTAACAAATCCCTCTCCTTAGACTTGATAGAATTAACTATATTAGAATCTTTAAGATACCTATCTGGGTTATCAATATCAATATCTACATCACTTTGATAATTAGAATCCAATTGTTTTTTTATTGCCTCGATACATAATAAAAATAATTCTTCTATAAGATCTTCATATATCGATTTAAACATAACACTCACCCATTCTTGTTGCAAATTTATATTATTTATATAAGTATAATGACTTATGCATTTTTTAAAAGAATTTAAATTTATAAAGTAATTTTCAATAGAATATCTATCTAGTAAGAAAATTAGCTCATTTTTTGGATTTGTTTTCTTAAAATCACGTAAATCTCTATCTATTATCCCTAATATATGCTTTTTTGCATCGGCTAAATTACTCATAGTTACCTTATCAATAGCACAAATCACTCCTTCACATCCTATTATCCTATGACCATCTTTTTCAACGAAAATATTATCAATAGGCACAACCTCCACATCTATAGTACAGGTGTTAATCATATCCATATATAGAGCAAAATCATCCTTTCCTTCTACTAAGAGAATAGGCTTATTTCCCATTTTAGCACTAGCATATAGTTCAAGAGGTGTTCTTAGTAAATCATTTGTACTTATCATTTTCCTATCCTCTATCAAGCCAATTCCTCTATTTTCTGCAAAGAATCATTGAAATTTGCTGCTATACTAGGGCTGTGCGATGCTACGATAATTTGAGTATTTGGTAAAATTTTAGTTAATAGAGAAAGTAAATTTCTTTTCCATGTAACATTTAAAGAAATTTCAGGCTCATCAACAATCAGGAAATCTCTGGAATTTCCCAATAAATTTACTAATGCCAAAAGGGTAAATATATGCTTCTCTCCACTAGATAAAATTTCTAAATCATACTTTTTTTTATTTATAAGAACATACATTTTTTCTAGTTCTAACTTTAACTCTTTATTTCCAGACAAATGTCGATTAAATCCATTTATAAATGCATTTATTGACGTAAGAGATTCTTCTTCTCTTTTTAACTCCATTGCCATATTATAAATTAGTATTTGTAATATTTTATTATCTTTCGCTTTGTTTTCATTCTGTAATAATTCTATCACTTTATTCTTTAATGGATTATCAGCTATCTCAGACAAAGAATCAATAATTCTTTCTTTATATCCTGCATCTAATCTTGCCTCTAAATTACAACTATCTTGATTAATTCCATTACTTTCATTTCCTTCAAGTTTATCATCTATGACGTTTGACAATGTTTTGAATAGTGCATTTTGTATTCGGCTTGTAGTTTCCGCCTTAGCAACTCTATATTTATTAAGAAGTAAATTTGTAATTTTATTTAATTCAATTTTAGGTAGATATATATGGTTGTTTTCAAAATCAAAGTCTTCCAATGACTTATTAAGGCTATTTCTATTTTTAATGTATAGAGAAAAATCCTCAGAGAATTCATTAATATCTAATTTTTCAAAAATTGTTCTAAACTTTCTATGCCGTAAAATAAAGTTTTTTAAATCTAGAGTGGTAAATGTTCTACTGAAAGAGTAATTACTCCCCCTATCAATTCCAAGTGTTAATGATTTTGATTCTTGCAATTCAGATTTTGAAAAATCCTCCCAATCATATTCATCTTCATTAAAACTATTTTCTATTTTGTGTTGACTAAAGATAGCTTGAAGCAATTTGTTCTTTTCATCATTTGAAAATCTATCAGAATATTTATTAAGTAACTTATCCGCTCTAAGAATTTTTGATATTCTTTCATCCATATTTACTCTACAAATAGAAATTTTTTTATCTGTTTTATCATCTATTTGATAGTAGATATTTATTTTATCAATATTATTTTCAGATAAAATTTTACTATCTCTCTTAAAAGTAGCATTAAGTAATTTGAGGAAAGTAGTTTTTCCACACCCATTCTCACCAAAAATAATAGTAACATTATTATTTCTTGTAAATTCTAATACAACATTTTTTGTTGTATCCTGAAATCCATAAAATTCAACTTTATTTAATTTAATCATGATAAATTCCTTTGTTAATAATTGTACTTTATCCTGCTATAAAATGACTTTCAAATACTTTCCAGTATAACTTCCCTTCACCTTCGCCACCTGCTCGGGACTGCCTTCCGCAATAATCCTCCCTCCGCCATCACCGCCTTCCGGCCCTAAATCCACAATATAATCAGCCGTTTTTATAACGTCAAGATTATGCTCGATAATCACAATCGAGTTGCCTTTGCCTTTCAGACGACCTATGACTTCCAGCAGCAGGGCGATGTCGGCGAAGTGCAGGCCGGTGGTGGGTTCGTCGAGGATGTAGAGTGTTCTGCCGGTGTCACGTTTGGAGAGTTCCAAGGCGAGTTTGACGCGCTGGGCTTCGCCGCCGGAGAGGGTGGTGGCGGACTGGCCGAGGCGGATATAGCCGAGGCCGACATCCATGAGGGTTTGCAGTTTGCGCGATACGGTGGGGACGGCGTCGAAAAATTCGCGGGCTTCTTCGACGGTCATGTCGAGGACTTGGCTGATGTTTTTGCCTTTGTATTGGATTTCGAGCGTTTCGCGGTTGTAGCGTTTGCCGTGGCAGACTTCGCAGGGGACGTACACGTCGGGCAGGAAGTGCATTTCGACTTTGATGACGCCGTCGCCTTGGCAGGCTTCGCAGCGGCCGCCTTTGACGTTGAAGGAGAATCTGCCGACGTTGTAGCCGCGTTCGCGCGAGAGGGGTACGCCGGCGAAGAGTTCGCGGATGGGGGTGAACAGGCCGGTGTAGGTGGCGGGGTTGGAGCGCGGGGTGCGGCCGATGGGGGATTGGTCGACGTTGATGACTTTGTCGAGGTGTTCGAGGCCGCGGATGTCGTCGTATGGGGCGGGTTCTTCTTGGGCGCGGTTGAGTTCGCGGGCGGTGATTTTGGCGAGGGTGTCATTAATCAGGGTGGATTTGCCGCTGCCGGATACGCCGGTGATGCAGGTAATCAAACCGAGCGGCAGCTCGAGGGTTACGTTTTTGAGGTTGTTGCCGCGCGCGCCTTTGAGGACGAGCATTCGGTCGGGATTGACAGGCGTGCGTTCAGACGGCACGGCAATGGATTTTTTGCCGCTTAGGTATTGTCCGGTAACGGATTTTTCGCATTTGGCGACGTTTTCGGGTGTGTCGGCAATCAGTACGTTGCCGCCGTGTTCGCCTGCGCCGGGGCCCATATCGACGACGAAATCGGCTTCGCGGATGGCGTCTTCGTCGTGTTCAACCACAATCACGCTGTTGCCCAAATCGCGCAGGCGTTTGAGGGTGGCGAGCAGGCGGTCGTTGTCGCGCTGGTGCAGGCCGATGGAGGGTTCGTCCAAAACGTACATTACGCCAGTCAGGCCGCTGCCGATTTGGCTGGCGAGGCGGATGCGCTGGGCTTCGCCGCCGGATAGGGTTTCGGCGGAGCGGCTTAAATTCAGGTAATCCAGCCCGACGTTAATCAGGAAGCCGAGGCGCTCGGTGATTTCTTTGAGGATTTTTTCGGCGATTTGTTTTTTGTTGCCGTCCAAATCCAGCGTTTCAAAGAATTGGTGGGTTTTGGTCAGCGGCCAGGCGGAGACTTCGTGCAAAGGTTCGCCGCTGACGTAAACGTAGCGGGCTTCTTTGCGCAAACGTGCGCCGCCGCAGCTTGGGCAGGCGCGGTGGTTTTGGTATTCGCGCAGTTTTTCGCGCACGGTTTCGCTGTCGGTTTCGCGGTAGCGGCGTTCGAGATTGGGGATGATGCCTTCAAAGGCGTGGCTGCGGTTGAAGGTGGTGCCGCGTTCGGACAGGTAGGTGAAGTCGATGACTTCTTTGCCTGAGCCGTGCAAGACGACTTTTCTGACTTTTTCAGGCAAAGTTTCCCAAGCGGCGTTGACATCAAATTTATAATGATGCGCCAGCGATTGAATCATTTGGAAATAGAATTGGTTGCGTTTGTCCCAGCCGTCAATCGCGCCTGCGGCTAAGGATAATTCGGGATGCGCGACTACTTTTTCGGGGTCGAAGAAATTGGTGTTGCCCAAGCCGTCGCAAGTCGGGCAGGAACCCATCGGGTTGTTGAACGAAAACAGGCGCGGCTCTAATTCGGGTAGGCTGTATGAGCATACGGGACAGGCAAAACGCGCGGAAAACCAATGTTCTTCGCCGCTGTCCATCTCCATTGCCAGCGCGCGCTCGTTGCCGTGGCGCAGCGCGGTTTCAAAACTTTCCGCCAGCCGTTGTTTAATGTCGGCTTTTACTTTAACGCGGTCGATGACGACGTCTATGTTGTGTTTGATGTTTTTTTCCAGCTTCGGTACTTCGTCAAGCTGATAGACCTCGCCGTCCACGCGTACACGCGCAAAACCCTGCGCCTGCAAGTCGGCAAAGAAATCGACAAACTCGCCCTTACGCTCGCGCACTGCCGGCGCAAGAATCATCACGCGCGTGTCTTCCGGCAGTTTCAATACGGCATCGACCATCTGCGATACGGTTTGACTGGATAGCGGCAGGTTGTGTTCGGGGCAATACGGCGTACCGACGCGTGCGTACAAAAGACGCAGGTAATCGTGGATTTCCGTTACCGTGCCGACGGTGGAACGCGGATTGTGGCTGGTGGATTTCTGCTCGATGGAAATCGCGGGCGACAGGCCTTCGATCAAATCGACATCGGGTTTGTCCATCATCTGCAAAAATTGACGGGCATAGGCGGAAAGGCTCTCAACATAACGGCGTTGGCCTTCGGCATACAAAGTATCAAACGCCAGCGACGATTTGCCGCTGCCTGACAATCCTGTTACCACCACGAGCTTGTGGCGCGGAATGTCCAAATCGACATTTTTCAAATTATGCGTGCGCGCGCCGCGGATGCGGATGGTGTTATTATCGTGTGAATGTTTGGGATGATGGTTGCACATATTGTCAGGCCGTCTGAAAAATAAAATAAACGGCTATTGTAGCACTTTTCAAATGACAGACTGGATAGATAAAGCTTTTGATATATATAAAAGAAACAAAAAGGCCGTCTGAAAATGTGTTTTCAGACGGCCTTGATATAGATGAATCAGCTTATCAGTCGATTTTGCGGAGAATTTCGCGTAGGGCTTTTTGCCAGTCGGACGGTTTGATACCGAACTCGGTCTCTAGGCGTGAGCAATCCATGATGCTGTATGCCGGACGTGGTGCGGGCAGGGGGTATTGTTCGGTAGTAATCGCGTTCAGTTCCGGAATGCGGAAGCTTTCGTCTAAGTGGTGGGCTGTCTGAAAGATGGCTTTGGTAAATTCGTACCATGTTGCCGATTTATTACCACAGTAATGGAAGATGCCGCGTGGGGAGGTGGGTTGTTGTAATAATTCGATAATAGCGTGTGCCAAATCGCCTGCATAAGTCGGACAGCCGGTTTGGTCGTGAACGACGGAGAGGGAATCGCGTTCTTTGGCAAGGCGCAACATGGTTTTGACGAAATTGCTGCCGTATTCGCTAAACAGCCATGAAGTACGGATAATAGTGCTTTCAGGATGCGCGGCTAAAGCCAAAAGCTCGCCTGCTACTTTGGATTGACCGTAAGTGCTGCGCGGATTGGTGTAGTCGGTTTCACGGTAAGGGCGTTTGCCTTCGCCGTCGAATACATAATCAGTGGAAATATGAATAAAGCGGGCGTGTGCGGCGCGGGCAGCTGCGGCCAGGTTGTGAACAGCGGTTGCGTTGACGGCAAAAGCAGCCTCTGCGTTTTCTTCTGCTTTATCAACGGCAGTGTAAGCTGCGGCATTAACGATGGCATCTGGTTGGAAATTTTTGATCATGTGATGCACGGCTTCGGTATCAGTAATGTCCAGCGAAGTAGAGTCGGTAGCAATCAGTTCCCAATCTTCGGGCAGGCGGTCGCGCAGACAACGGGCAAGCTGGCCTTTGGCTCCGGTCAATAAAGTACGCATGGTTGAGTATCTCCTCTGATAGCTGTTAAATAGGTGTTCGTGTCATTATAGTGTAAATACGACAAATTCACATTATTAGCGTAGAACAAAATGCGGATGCGGCTGTATTGGGGTAAATTGTCGATATTATCTATCCATAATAATAACTACTTATCGGTATTATGTTTGTTTACTATAACTATAGTTAAAATTCAGCTTTTAACAAGATAGATAAAGGATCTATGCTGTTTGAGAGAGTGTGAATCAATGTTAATGTTTTTATTGTTGCTAGGAGAATGGAATTTAAAAATAGGCCAAACTCCGTCCTTTTATCGGCAAATTCTACCGTTTGATATTTTTGAGTAAATATTTTGCAAAATATTACTAAAATAATAATTGGGCAAGGGCGGATTTGCTCGTTCCGTCAACCCAATATTTTATTAACTTTTGGGAGTAATTATTATGGCATACTGTTACGGGGGGTATTATACTAGACCCCTGGTTAGTTCTTACTGCGCACCCGCGCCTAAGGCTTCCTACTCTTCTTACTACTGCGCTCCTGCAGCAAAATCTTCTGTTTCTATCGGCAGCATCGCTAGCATTGCCAGCGTCGGCGTGTCAGTAGTTAACGCGGTAACCGGTCTGGTTTCTGCTATTGCGGCTTTCTGCCCACCGGCAAAAACTCCTAACTACAAATGTGTTCCGGTTTGCCCACCTTACAACTGCGATCCAATCAAACCGATCCCATGTCCAAAACCACAACCTAAACCTCAGCCTAAGCCTCAACCAAAACCTGAGCCTAAGCCTGAGCCACAGCCAGAACCGCAACCAGAACCAAAACCACAACCAAAACCTGAGCCTAAGCCAGAACCAAAACCTGAGCCTAAACCAGAACCTAAGCCAGAGCCAAAACCTGAGCCTAAGCCAGAACCAAAACCTGAGCCTAAGCCAGAGCCAGACTGCAAAGACTGTGTTGACGACCATAACCAAAACAACTCATACGGTCACGAAGACAAAAACCCAGGTAATGTCATCCGAGCTGAAGACTGCAAAGACGGCAACGTTATCCGCGGTACTGATGCTAAAGATACCATTTACGGTACTGCTTGCGAAGACATCATCTACGGTGGCAACGGCACAGACGTAATCTACGCCGGTGCTGGTAACGACACCATTTACGGTGATGCCGACGGTGACTCTCTGTACGGTGAAGAAGGTAAAGACTACCTGCAAGGCGGTGCCGGTAACGACTACCTGAACGGTGGTTCCGGCGCGGACATCATGCGCGGTGGCGACGGTAACGACGTTTACTTCGTTGACAACGTTAACGACCAAGTTATCGAGTACGGCAATGCACACGCCGGTATCGATACTGTCCGTACCGTTATTGACTACACCTTGACCGATCACGTTGAAAACCTGATTTTGCAAGGTATGCAAAACCTGAACGGTACCGGTAACTCTTTGAACAACAACATCGAAGGCAACGGCGGCGACAACCATCTGTACGGTTTGGCTGGCGACGACTGCCTGGTGGGTAAAGACGGTAACGACTACCTCGACGGCGGCGTCGGCAACGACATCCTGATCGGCGGTACCGGTAACGATACTTACTTCTTCGACAAAGGTTACGGTCACGACACTATCCGTGAAGAAAGCGGTAATGACACCTTGTTGTTCGGTAAAGGCGTTGCAGCTTCTGACGTATTGCTGAGCAAATCAGGTGCTAACTTGACTGTTTCTGTTGGTACTAACGACAGCATCACCATCGATGACTGGTTTACCGGTAACGATCACAAAGTTGAAAACTTCAAGTTTGCTGACGGTAGCACTTACCAAGTAACCGGCCACGGCGACTACTACTCTCTGTCTGCTGTGAACCAAATCCAAGATCAGACTCAGGCTCCTGCCATCTGATAGGATGATGGTTTTTAGGGTTTGTCCCTAAAATCAAAGGCTAAGGCCGTCTGAAACCGAGCTATAAGGTTTCAGACGGCCTTTATTTTGTAAACAATCTGACGAAAGATGCTAAATTGGGCTAAAATACCAAATTCTTCTGTTTACCAAAGAGATACCTGAAATGTCTGAAATCAGCTTGAAAAAAATCTACTCCGGCAAAGTCCGCGATTTGTACGAAATTGACGATAAACGTATGTTGATGGTTGCTTCCGACCGTCTGTCTGCATTCGATGTGATTTTGGATGATCCGATTCCGGGTAAAGGGGAGATTCTGACGCAGATTTCCAATTTTTGGTTTAAAAAACTGGCTCATATCATGCCTAACCATTTTACCGGCCAAACGGTTTACGATGTTTTGCCTGAAAACGAAGCCAAAGCTTTGGAGAAACGCGCCGTCGTGGCTAAAAAACTCACTCCGGTGAAAGTGGAGGCCATTGTGCGCGGTTATCTGGCAGGTAGCGGTTGGAAAGATTATCAAAAAACCGGTTCTGTCTGCGGTATTCAACTGCCTGAAGGTATGCAGGAAGCGCAGCAGTTGCCCGAAGTAATTTTTACGCCGTCAACCAAAGCCGCAGTCGGCGATCATGATGAAAACATCAGCTTTGAAGAATGCGAACGCATTATCGGCAAAGAATTGGCGGCGGAAGTACGTGCCAAAGCGATTCAGCTTTATACGGAAGCGGCCGAATATGCCAAATCCCGCGGTATCATTATTTGCGACACTAAATTTGAATTTGGTTTGGATGAAGAAGGTACGTTGACTTTGATGGACGAAGTGTTGACGCCTGATTCCAGCCGTTTTTGGCCTGCCGATCAATACAAAGTCGGCACCAATCCGCCGTCTTTTGACAAACAGTTTGTCCGCGACTGGCTGGAGCAAAGCGGTTGGAACAAAAAAGCGCCTGCGCCTAAAGTGCCTGCCGATGTAATTCAGAAAACAGTCGAAAAATATCAGGAAGCATTGACTTTGCTGACTCAGGATTGATTTTTAAGTTTGAAGGCCGTCTGAAAAGGATATGTTTCAGACGGCCTTTTTATTGTATCAATACTGGATTTTAAGGATAGTTGCCTTTATAATTGAAAGTTGTTTTCAGCGTCCGAAAAGGCCGTCTGAAAGCTTGTTTATAACCTGCCGCACGGTCTGAAACCCTAACTATGCACATTCGGATTTTAGTGTGCATTATTAGTGTTTTAGCAGTGCGGTATTTTGAAAGGAACAATGATGTTCAATAAACACGTTAAGACCTTCCAATACGGTAATCAAACCGTTACTTTGGAAACCGGCGAAATCGCTCGCCAAGCCGCTGCTGCCGTTAAAGTATCTATGGGCGACACTGTTGTTTTGGTTGCCGTTACTACCAACAAAGAAGTGAAAGAAGGCCAAGACTTCTTCCCTCTGACTGTCGATTACCTCGAGCGTACTTACGCAGCAGGTAAAATCCCCGGCGGTTTCTTCAAACGCGAAGGCAAACAAAGCGAAAAAGAAATCCTGACCAGCCGTCTGATCGACCGTCCGATTCGTCCTCTGTTCCCTGAAGGTTTCTACCACGACATCCAAATCGTAGCGATGGTGGTGTCTGTTGACCCTGAAATCGATTCTGACATTCCTGCAATGCTGGGTGCATCTGCCGCGCTGGTGTTGAGCGGTGTACCGTTTGCCGGTCCGATTGGTGCGGCACGCGTGGGTTATGTAAACGGCGTGTACGTTCTGAACCCGACTAAAGCCGAATTGGCTAAATCACAATTGGACTTGGTTGTTGCCGGTACTTCTAAAGCCGTGTTGATGGTGGAATCCGAAGCCGACATCTTGTCTGAAGAAGTGATGCTGGGTGCGGTTGTTTACGGTCACGATCAAATGCAAGTGGCCATTAACGCCATCAATGAGTTTGCCGACGAAGTTAACCCGGAAGTTTGGGATTGGAAAGCACCTGAAACCAATGAAGAATTGGTTGCAAAAGTACGCGAAATTGCCGGCGAAACCATTAAAGAAGCGTTCAAAATCCGTCAAAAACAAGCGCGTTCTGCCAAATTGGACGAAGCTTGGAATGCCGTGAAAGAAGCGTTGATTACCGAAGAAACCGACACTTTGGCAGCCAACGAAATCAAAGGTATTTTCAAACATTTGGAAGCCGATGTTGTCCGCAGCCAAATTTTGGACGGACAACCGCGCATCGACGGTCGCGACACCCGCACTGTTCGTCCGCTGAACATTCAAACCGGCGTATTGCCGCGCACTCACGGTTCTGCACTGTTTACCCGTGGCGAAACCCAAGCTTTGGCGGTTGCAACTTTGGGTACTTCACGCGACGAGCAAATCATTGATGCGCTGTCCGGCGAATATACCGACCGCTTCATGCTGCACTACAACTTCCCTCCATACTCTACCGGTGAAGTGGGTCGCGTAGGCGCGCCAAAGCGTCGTGAAATCGGTCACGGCCGCTTGGCTAAACGTGCGTTGTTGGCCGTATTGCCAGAACCTGAAGATTTCAGCTACACCATGCGCGTGGTTTCTGAAATTACCGAATCCAACGGCTCTTCCTCTATGGCTTCCGTCTGCGGCG
Source organism: Neisseria sp. HMSC067G12 (assembly GCF_001812725.1). Taxonomy (NCBI): domain Bacteria; kingdom Pseudomonadati; phylum Pseudomonadota; class Betaproteobacteria; order Neisseriales; family Neisseriaceae; genus Neisseria; species Neisseria sp. HMSC067G12. Next base: position 103,728 of record NZ_KV810226.1, read on the forward strand.
GCTGCTTGAGCCTGTTGTCTGCCGGTGTGCCTTTGAAAGCACACGTTGCCGGTATCGCTATGGGCCTGATTTTGGACAACAACAAATTTGCCGTCCTGACCGACATCTTGGGTGATGAAGACCATTTGGGCGATATGGACTTTAAAGTAGCCGGTACAACAGAAGGTGTGACCGCGCTGCAAATGGACATCAAAATCCAAGGTATTACCAAAGAAATCATGCAAATCGCTTTGGCTCAAGCCAAAGAAGCACGTTTGCACATCTTGGATCAGATGAAAGCCGCCGTTGCAGGCCCGCAAGAACTGTCTGCACACGCGCCACGTTTGTTCACCATGAAAATCAACCAAGACAAAATCCGTGATGTGATTGGTAAAGGCGGTGAAACTATTCGTTCGATTACTGCTGAAACCGGTACTGAAATCAACATCGCTGAAGACGGTACCATCACTATCGCTGCGACTACTCAAGAAGCAGGCGATGCAGCGAAAAAACGTATCGAAGAAATCACTGCCGAAGTGGAAGTGGGCAAAGTGTACGAAGGTACTGTGGTTAAAATCCTCGACAACAACGTTGGTGCGATTGTCAGCGTGATGCCGGGCAAAGACGGTTTGGTACACATCAGCCAAATCGCCCACGAGCGCGTACGCAATGTCAGCGACTATCTGCAAGTAGGTCAGGTTGTGAACGTGAAAGCATTGGAAGTAGACGATCGCGGCCGCGTACGCCTGTCTATCAAAGCTTTGCTGGAAGCACCTGCTCGCGAAGAGAAAGCAGCCGAATAATCTGATTATTCAGGCTTAAAACAAAAGGCCGTCTGAAATTTTCAGACGGCCTTTTGT
>NZ_KV810226.1:104666-233210 GCF_001812725.1 Neisseria sp. HMSC067G12
AGGCCGTCTGAAATTTTCAGACGGCCTTTTGTTTATTTAAAAGATGAGTTTAAAAAACGGGTTTCGCCTTTACTTTGATTGAACGGATTACTACAATGCTTGCAATCTAATAAATATTTTAATCTCTCAAGGAGTATGCAATGAATGCTACACAATTAATCAGCCGGCTGACGCAAACCGTCGGTGAAAAATACATCATCACAGACCCGGCGAAAACCGAACAATACCGTCAAGGCTATCGTTTTGGCGAAGGCAAGGCGCTGGCAGTTGTCCGCCCGGGTACGGTGTTGGAAATGTGGCAAATCTTGCAGGCATGTGTTGAGGCTGATGTTATCGTGATTACGCAGGCTGCCAATACCGGCCTGACTGGCGGCTCGACTCCTGACGGCAATGATTACGACCGAGATATTGTGATTGTGAATACCATGCGTCTGAACATCATTCAGCCGATTAACAATAACGAACAGGTTGTCTGCCTGCCCGGTTCTACCTTGAATCAATTGGAGCTGCTGCTGAAACCTTTAGGCCGTGAGCCGCACTCTGTAATTGGTTCGTCCTGTATCGGCGCATCTGTATTGGGTGGCGTATGTAATAACTCCGGCGGTGCATTGGTACAGCGTGGTCCGGCTTATACGGAAATGGCCCTGTTTGCACAAATCAACGAAGAGGATAAGCTGGAGCTGGTCAACCATTTGGGCATTGATTTGGGCGAAACCCCTGAAGAAATTCTGACCAATCTGCAAGGTTTCCATTATCAGAAAAAAGACATTGTTCAAAATGCAGGCAAAGGGCATGACCATGCTTATTGCGATCATGTCCGCCAAGTGAATGAACCGACTGCCGCCCGTTTTAATGCCGACCCTGCGCGTCACTACGAAGCATCAGGTTGCGCGGGCAAGCTGATGGTGTTTGCCGTACGCTTGGATACGTTCCCACAAGAAAAACAGACTGCCGTTTTCTATATCGGTACAAATGATATTAATGAGCTGACCGATATTCGTCGTGCTGCTTTGAGCGAGTTTAAAAACCTGCCTATTTCTGGTGAGTATATCCATCGTCATGCTTTTGATATTGCTGCCGTTTATGGTAAAGATACTTTTTATATCATTAAGACGTTCGGTACCCACCAACTTCCGAAACTGTTTGATCTGAAGGCCCGTGTGGATAGATTCAGCAAAAAGATAAGTTTCTTACCAAAACACTTCTCTGATAAATTCATGCAACTGATCAGTAAGATTTTGCCCGATCACTTGCCGAAATCTATGCGCAACTATCGGGATAAATATGAACATCACCTGATTTTAAAAATGGGTGGCGAGGGGGTAGAAGAAGCGCGTGCTTTCTTGAAGGAATATTTTGCAACCCATGGCGGCGCATTCTTTGAATGTAATGCCGAAGAAACGCAGGCGGCTATGCTGCATCGCTTTGCTGTGGCTTCTGCCGCGATCCGTTACCGTTCTGTACATGATGATGAAGTAGAGGATTTGGTTGCACTCGATATCGCCTTGCGTCGTGATGATCGTGATTGGTTTGAAACACTGCCGCCCGAAATCGACAATAAAATCATCCATAAATTGTATTACGGACATTTTATGTGTCATGTGTTCCATCAGGACTACATCATTAAAAAAGGCAACGACTGTATGGCTTTGGAACATGAAATGCTCCATCTGCTTGACCAACGCGGTGCGCAATATCCTGCCGAGCATAATGTCGGTCATCTGTATGAAGCCAAGCCCGAGCTGAAACAGTTCTATAAAAAACTCGACCCAACCAACAGCTTCAACCCCGGTATCGGTAAAACCAGTAAGAAGAAAAACTGGGCAGAATAAAGCGTAGTTAAAATAAAGGCCGTCTGAATATTTCAGACGGCCTTTTTATATGTTTGCTTATCAGAACAGATTACTGATGAAAATCAGCAGAATCACCAACGGCACGAGGTATTTCACATAGGCAAACCAGATATTGACCGTAGTATGGTTGCCTTTGTAGAGCAATTCGTCCTTCGCTTCATCTTTCATCACGAAACCGACGAACAAGGCAGAGCCGAGCGCGGTCAGCATAAACAGGATGTTGCCGCTGATATAGTCAAAAGCATCGAAAATGTTTTTACCAAACACGGAAATATCTTTCCATGGGCCGTAGCTCAAGATGGAAGGGATATTGCCGAAGATAAAAATACCTGTCAGTACGATGGTAATAGCCGCTGCGCGGCGGATTTTGGTTTTCTCCTGAATGGTCGTAATCAACACTTCATAAATGGTCAGAGAAGTGGTCAGCGCGGCAATCAGAAGCAGTGAGAAGAAAATCACTGCAAATACAGGGCCTGCCCACATATTGGAGAACACGATCGGCAGGCTTTGGAACACCAGCGTCGGGCCGGAGTTAGGGGCAACGCCAAAGCTGAAGAGGGATGGGAAAATCATAAAGCCAGCCAACACGGCAATCAAAGTATTGGTAATCGCGGTAATTACGGCCGTCTGAACCAGATTTTCGTTTTTATCCAGATAGCTGGATAACGTAATCATCACTCCGAAACCCAAGCTCAGTGCGAAGAATACTTGCCCCAAAACGAAGACGAAAAGTTCGGCGGTAATTTTGCTGAAATCAGGCTTCAGATAGAAAGTAATCCCTTCCATCGCACCCGGCAGGGTAACGTTGCGCACGACCATGGCAATCAGGAATAAAAACAGCAAAGGCATCAGGTATTTTGCCGCTTTTTCAATACCGCCAATGACGCCTTTGACCAAAATCCATTGGTTCACAACCACAAATAGGAAGGTATAAAACGCAATTTCCCAAGGGCTGTTTTCGATGTGTTCGGTAAAGAAGCTTTTCGTTATTTCGCCGCTGACAGGGCTGGAAATGTCCAAATTGCCACCGATGATGTTGACGATGTAGCTGATGACCCAGCCGCCGAGCACCATGTAATAGGCCATGATGCCGAATGCGCCGAGCAGGCCCATCCAACCGACCGCTTTCCAAACTTTGGCAACAGGTTTGCCGTTCATCGAGCCGCCAAACGCATCCAGCGCGTTCACGCCTTTACGGCGGCCGATGACGTTTTCCACCAAAATCATCGGAATACCGATGACCAACATGGCGATACAGAACAAAAACACATATGCGCCGCCGCCGTTTTCACCGACTAAATACGGGAAACGCCACGTTGCGCCGAAACCGACAGTCGCGCCGGCAACGGTAAGGATGTAAGTCAAACGGTTGGACCAAGTTTGACGGGGTTGATTGGAAGACATAAAAACTCAGATACATGAAAATAAAGACAACATTTTACCGCAAAGATTTAACGAATCTTGACTAAAGTCTGAAAAGAAAATTAGTTAAAAAAACCATGTAATGAAGAATTTTTAGTGGGTTTCTCTGGTTTGCTTGGTATTGAAACCTGCAAACAGAGAATTTGTCTGAAGCGATACGAATGATTGAAAGAGCCGTAACGATAAAGGCCGTCTGAAAAGTGGGATATGGGAAAGGGTTGTTGTGAGGGGATTGGATAGCACTAAGGTGTGCTTTCAAATATGTCGGCAACAAAGATGGTCTTTCTCTAAGGCTGTCTAATAATATCCTGTAACCCTAGCTTGGATAGCCGATAGATTTTCTTTCTATAAAACGATTTGTCTGAAATTGGAACGGCACAGATTGATGCGGAAGAGACGAGAAAGAGAAAAGGAGTAATGGCAAGTTAATGAGTGGAGATGGGTTTGGCAATGATGGCTTCTTTAGATGAGAAAGGCCGTCTAAAAGCATGCCCGCTTGATTGTCAAATTTTAGATAAAAAAAACCATCTATACTAAGGGGAAAGTATAGATGGCCAAACACATTACGGGGAAAACGTCTTACTCACTTACTCACTTCTCTCGAAGCAAGTGTTACTCAGACAGGCGAATTATACAATAGTTCAGTCCTTCTAGTGTTAAATTCTGTTAAATAAAAATAATAAGGTTTAGATGTTTGATTTTAAAGAAATTAAAAATCCATTTTGTTTAAAAAAATATCTCAAAATTTTGGAATTTTTTTAGATTTGGATGAATTTCCATTCTCCGGCGGCCAAATCGTCGATATTCCAGTCGCCGAATTGTTCACGGTGGAGCTGCTCGACACGGTTGCCTGCGGCTGCGACCATGCGCTTGACCTGATGATATTTGCCCTCGGTAATGGTCATCATCAATGTGTTTGGGTCGGCCAACACTGCTTCGGCGGCAGCGACGGTTTCATTATCGTCATGCAGGAGGACTCCGTTTTTCAACGTAGCGCAAAGGGTATCGTCGGCAGGATGCTTCAAGGTAACGCGGTAGAGCTTCGGAACTTTGTGTTTGGGCGAAGTAACGCGGTGGTTAAATTGCCCGTCGTTGGTAATCAGAATAATGCCGGTTGTGTCTGCATCCAAGCGGCCGACTGCCTGCATATCGATATTGCGCATGTGGTCGGGAAAAAGGCTGAAGATGCTCGGATATTGCTGGGGTTTGTGCGAAGTTTCGTAATCCGCAGGCTTATGAAGCAAAATGTAGAAATAGGGCATGGGTACGGCGGCAATCTCTTCGCCGTCAACAGACAGGGTGCGCACTTGAGACGGATCGATATCGTCTTTTGCACGATTATGAATTTCGCCGTTGATGGCGATACAGTCATTGTCTATCAGCCACTGGCATTGCTTGCGGCTGCCGAGACCCTGCGATTGGATGTATTTGAGCAGTTGCATGGTTGAAAAGTAGGAAATGTTCAGACGGCCTTTATTGTACTGGAAAACCGGTTTTAAGGCCGTCTGAAAAGCAGAGGCAAAAAAATCGCCCCTTTAAAATGTTAAGGGGCGCAAAAGGAACACAAACCACTACCAAAAACTGTTACAGGGCAAATTCTCCTATTTGATGTGTTGCCGGATAAAGTGCTTTCATCAAGTCATGTGGTGAAAGCGAGAAATCTTCGCTGTTTGTCGTCAGACGGCCTTGCTGAGGCGTGAGTTCGAGCAATCGGGCGTTTGCCGACTGGATGAACTTGTTTTTCGTGCGCTGCATTTTTCGTTGCAGGGCGGAAACAACGCGGTTGTACAGACTGTCTTTTTGCTTGACTTCACGTGTGTCGGCCACCCAGCTCAAGCGTGTATTGCCGTCTTCATCTTCAATCAGCAGGATGCCGGTCTCTGATTGGGGCGATTTGCCCATGCAAGGAAGCCAAACATAATAGCGGCCATCTAAAGTAATGAATACTGCGTCGTGTACTTCGCACTCATCGCAACATTTGGTGGCGATTAAAGAGCGGATGGCTTGTTGGTGCAGTCTCAGAATGTCAAGGGAGACTTGCTTAAAAATACTTTCGGGCATTTTCTTCTCCTTTCATTCTGTGGTGCGGTTGTTTCGTTTCGATGGGTTGTATTATACGGAGATTTTTTAAATTTGCAAATGATAATTGTTCCTATTATTTAAATAATAAGTAAGGTATTCATTATTAAAGAAATTAAATTTAAAAAATTTTATAGAAATTGGGTTTTCTACTCAAAATTGGAGTAATAGCTGGCCAATAGATGAAAAAATAATAAAGGCCGTCTGAACAAATCCAGCGTTAAAAGGGTATTTGAAAAGCAGCTAAAGTTTTGCTGACTATACATTTCAGACGGCCTTCAGTATGATTCAGGACGTTTTGATAATTGTAGAAACCACCAACCATGAGCCAACGTCAGATTATCCTCGATACGGAAACCACGGGCCTTTATCCTGAAAGCGGCGACCGTCTGGTCGAATTTGCCGGCTTGGAAATGATTAATCGCCAAATGACCGACTCCAACCTTCATTTATATGTCCACCCCGAACGCGATATGCCGGAGGAAGCGGCGAAGGTGCATGGTTTGACGATTGAAGTATTGGAAGCGAAGAATGCGCCGCCGTTTGCCCAAGTGGGTAAACAGATTGCCGACTTTATACGTGGCGCAGAGCTGATCATCCATAATGCTAAGTTTGACGTCGGCTTCCTGAATATGGAATTCCGCCGCATGGGTTTGCCTTCTATTGAGGAGCTCGGCTGTAAAGTCACCGACACGCTGGCCATGGCGCGTGAAATGTTTCCGGGGCAAAAGGCAAGCTTGGATGCCTTGTGTAACCGCTTTTCCGTTGACCGCAGCAAACGTGTCTTGCACGGCGCGTTAATCGACTGCGAGCTTTTGGGTGAAGTCTATCTTGCCATGACGCGTCAGCAGTTCGACCTGATGGGCGGCGAGGCGGAAGAAGAGGGCGAAGTCAAACCAACCGTTATTGCTGAAACTAAACGTACGTCGCAGTTGAAAGTCATCAAAGCCAATGCGGAAGAGCTGGCCGCGCATGAAAAATATTTGGACGATTTGGGCGAAGTGTGTGTATGGCGCAAGGCAGAAACGCCGAATGAGGCCGATGCCGGAGCGTCAGCATGATGCGCCGCAATATCGCTTTGATTCCTGCTGCCGGTGTCGGGGCGCGATTTGGCGCGGGAAAACCTAAACAATATGTTGAAATCAATGGTAAAACCGTATTGCAATATGCCATAGAAATTTTTGAGCAACACCCCCGCATAGATTTAATTGCCGTTATTCTTTCGCCGGAAGATTCGGTTTTTCAGACGGCCCTATCTGAGAAGGTGCGTGTCTTCCGAGTGGGCGGTGCAAGTCGTGCCGAAACGGTACGCAATGGTGTGTCCGTTTTATTGGAGCAAGGTTTGGCCGAGGCGCAAGACAATATCTTGGTTCATGATGCTGCGCGCTGTTGCCTGCCTGCCGAAGCGTTAACTCGTTTGCTTGATGAGGCAGGCGAAAATGATGAAGGCGGCATTCTGGCCATACCGGTGGCCGATACGCTCAAGCGGGCAGACGGCAGTCATCATATTGATGAAACCGTTGCACGTGCAGGATTATGGCAGGCGCAAACGCCGCAGCTTTTTCAGACGGCCTTATTAAATCGAGCCTTATCGGTTGATGATTTGAGTGAAATTACGGATGAAGCATCAGCGGTTGAAAAACTGGGTATCCGACCGCGCTTGGTGCAGGGTGATACGCGCAATTTAAAATTGACGCTGCCGCAAGACGAATACATTGTCAGATTGTTGCTCAAGGCCGTCTGAACAATTAAAACCCATTATTTAAGGAAACAATATGAATATCCGTGTCGGACAGGGCTACGATGTCCATCAGTTGGTTGAAGGGCGAGATTTGATACTCGGCGGCGTCAACATTCCGTTTGAAAAAGGCTTGCTGGGCCATTCCGATGCCGATGCGCTTTTGCATGCGATTACCGATGCCCTGTTGGGCGCGGCCGGTTTGGGCGATATCGGCAGCCATTTTCCTGATACTGCCGCCGAATTCAAAGATGCAGACAGCCGTGTGCTGTTGCGCGAGGCTTATCAAAGCGTGCAGGTATTGGGTTGGAAGGTGGTTAATGTCGATACGACTGTGATTGCGCAAAAGCCAAAACTTGCGCCGCATATTCCAGCAATGCGCGCCAATATTGCCGTAGATTTGGGTTTGCCTGAAAACTGCGTGAACATCAAGGGTAAAACCAACGAAAAACTTGGCTATCTGGGGCGTATGGAAGCCATTGAAGCGCAAGCGGCAGTATTGCTGATTAAAGCCTAAGAGCTTAAAATTACTTTATTATTCAAACTGAAGGACTGACAACATGGCAACTCAAGACGAACTCAAACGTATTGCCGCCGAAAAAGCGGTGGAATTTGTTCCTGAAAACGAATACATCGGTATCGGTACCGGCTCTACCATCAACTTCTTTATCGAAGCTTTGGGTAAAAGCGGTAAGAAAATTAAGGGTGCCGTGTCTACTTCTAAAAAATCCAGCGAGCTTTTGGCGAAATATGAAATTCCAGAAGTTTCACTGAATGAAGTGATGGGTTTGGCGGTTTATGTTGACGGCGCAGACGAAGTCAACCACGCGCTGCAAATGATTAAAGGTGGCGGCGGTGCGCATTTGAACGAAAAAATCGTGGCCAGTGCATCCGATAAATTTGTCTGTATTGCCGATGAAAGCAAATATGTTTCCCGTTTGGGTAAATTCCCGTTGCCGGTAGAAGTGGTTGAAAATGCCCGTTCGCTGGTGTCGCGCAAACTGCTTGCCATGGGCGGACAGCCTGAGTTGCGTGTCGGCTATACTACTTTCTATGGCAACCAAATCGTCGATGTTCACGGCCTCAATATCGACCAAGCCCTGAAAATGGAAGACGAAATCAACAAAATCACCGGCGTACTCGAAAACGGTATTTTTGCCCGCGATGCCGCCGATGTGTTGGTTTTGGGTACGGCAGAAGGCGCAAAAGTCATCCTGCCTTGTCAGGATTAATGAAGATTAATCAATCTTAAAGGCCGTCTGAAAGTGTATTAGGTCTTTCAGACGGCCTTCAATTTGGCAAAATATGCAAATTAGTAAAATTATAAAATGGTTGCCCGTTGTTTTATCCGTTTTGGGCGCGCTTGGTTACAGCTCACGCGATACCGAGTTGATTCGTACAGGGGTAAGCGTTGCCGCAACATTGGCACAAAGCGACAATATCGGTTTGGAAAAGGTCAATGAATGGCTGGGTGAAAATGTCGTCAAAGCCACATCTGACACCAAAGCCGAAGCTGAACCCAAACCGGAACAAAAACAAAAGTCATTGCGACAATCCTACACATACAACGGAAAAATCATCAAAATCCATGATGGCGATACCGTGCATATTATCGATAGCGACGGCCGGAAACACAAAATCCGTATGGCCTATATTGATGCACCGGAAATCAATCAGGCTTATGGTACGCAATCACGAGATAATCTGATTGATGCCGCATTGAATAAAAAAGTCAAAGTCCGTGTGTTTGAAGCTGACCGCTACCAGCGCGAAGTTGCCCAAGTATCTGTCGGCACGATTGACTTGAATTTAATGCAGATACGGGATGGCGCCGCATGGCATTATGAAAGTTATGCCAAAAAACAACAAAGTAAAACCGCTTACACTGACTATTCGGCCGCACAAAAACAAGCCAAGGAAAAACGAAAAGGCTTATGGAAAAAAGACAATCCGCAAGCACCTTGGCAATTTCGCCGTCAAAATTATGAGCAGCAGAGCGGTGATAAAAAGCAGTCTGATAAACAATGGTTCGGGATTTGGTAGGTTTTAAGAAAGAGACTGTCTGAAAACTTTCAGACGGCCTTTAATCATTAAGGTTTAGTATAAGATAAGAATGAGTGGCAGGTTTATGATTGGAGGGTAATAGAAATAAAAGTGTGGTGTAATATTTTTAAGAAGGGCGGATATGAAAAAAGACACCGTTAGCTGGTGTCTTTAGTATCTGGCAGAGAGGAAGGGATTCGAACCCTCGATACGCTATTCACGTATACACGCTTTCCAGGCGTGCGACTTAAACCACTCATCCACCTCTCTGTGGACTATTATCCTGACTTGTTATCAGAATAATGTGAAAAATTGACTGATTGATTTATCAGTGGTGCCCAGGAGAAGACTCGAACTTCCACACCCGTGAGGATACTAGCACCTGAAGCTAGCGCGTCTACCAATTCCGCCACCTGGGCAATTTAAATTTTCTTAAGCAAAGAAGCACCAAATTATTTGGTGCCCAGGAGAAGACTCGAACTTCCACGCCCGTGAGGACACTAGCACCTGAAGCTAGCGCGTCTACCAATTCCGCCACCTGGGCTTTGCTTTATTCTTCAATTTAAGGTAGAGTTGACTACCTGAACTGCGAAGAAGCAGCTATTATATATTTTAAAAAAAGAATGTCAACTATCAAAATGAACAAAAATACTAAATCTTTAAATTTACGAGAAAAAGACCCGTATTTGGAGCGGGAGAAACAACGTTACGCTCATCCGTTGCCCAGCCGTGAATGGGTCATTGAATTATTGGAACAAAAAGGTGTGCCGACAAAAATCGAAGCGTTGGCACATGAATTGTCGATTACAGAAGATGAATATGAATTCTTCGAACGCCGTTTGAAAGCGATGGCACGTGATGGTCAGGTGTTGATCAACCGACGTGGCGCGGTATGCGCGGCAGAAAAATTGGCATTGGTTAAATGTCGTGTCGAAGCGCATAAAGACGGTTTTGGTTTTGCTGTGCCGCTAACGCCGACGGGCGAAGGTGATTTCGTTTTGTATGAGCGTCAGATGCGCGGCGTGATGCACGGGGATATTGTTACCGTTCGTCCTGCCGGTATCGACCGCAGAGGCCGTCGTGAAGGAACGGTTTTAGATGTGGTGGAGCGTGCGCAGTCTAAAGTGGTCGGTCGTTTTTATATGGATCGTGGCGTGGCTATTTTGGAGGCAGAAGACAAGCGTTTGAGCCAAAGTATCGTGTTAGAGCCTGAAAGCGTGGCGAACTTTAAACCGCAATCCGGCCAAGTGATTGTGGCTGAAATTGAGACGTATCCTGAAGCGCATCGTCCTGCTGTGGCTAAGCTGATTGAAGTGTTGGGCGATTATGCCGACAGCGGTATGGAAATTGAAATTGCTGTACGCAAGCACCATTTGCCTCATCAATTCAGCGAAGCGTGTGTCAAAGCCGCGAAGAAAATTCCCGATCATGTGCGTAAAACCGACTTGAAAGGGCGCGTGGACTTACGCGATTTGCCTCTGGTAACCATTGACGGCGAAACTGCGCGGGACTTTGACGATGCGGTTTTTGCCGAAAAAATTGGCCGCAACTACCGCTTGGTGGTGGCGATAGCTGATGTCAGTCATTATGTCCGCCCTGATGACGCGATTGATGTAGATGCTCAAGAACGCAGTACCAGCGTGTATTTCCCGCGCCGTGTGATTCCAATGCTGCCGGAGAATTTGTCCAACGGCATCTGCTCTCTCAATCCTGATGTTGAACGCCTGTGTATGGTGTGCGATATGGTGATTACCTATGCCGGCAATATCAAGGAATACCGTTTCTATCCGGCAGTAATGCGTTCTCATGCGCGACTGACTTACAATCAAGTTTGGGATTGGATTTCAGACGGCCAGGATTATCCGTTTAAGCAGCAAATCGATACTCTGTATAAGTTATTTAAAATCTTGCAGAAAAAACGTTTCGAGCGTGGCGCGGTTGAGTTTGAGAGCGTTGAGACTCAGATGATTTTTGATGACAACGGTAAGATTGACAAGATTGTTCCCGTTGTCCGCAACGATGCGCACAAGCTGATTGAAGAATGTATGTTAGCGGCGAATGTTTGCGCGGCAGAATTTTTGCTGAAAAACAAACATACGGCTTTGTTCCGTAATCACTTGGGCCCGACTCCTGAAAAACTGGCCACCTTACGCGAGCAGCTTGGTTTGCTGGGGCTGAGTTTGGGTGGCGGCGATAATCCGACGCCGAAAGACTATGCTACGCTTGCCGAGCAATTTAAAAACCGTCCGGACGCGGAATTGTTACAAGTGATGATGCTGCGTTCTATGCAGCAGGCGGTTTATGAGCCTCATTGCGACGGTCACTTTGGTCTGGCTTATGGCGCATATGCACACTTTACTTCGCCTATCCGCCGTTATCCCGATTTGACGGTACATCGCGCCATTAAAGCTGTATTGAACGGACAAACTTACCAACCCAATAAAACCTGGGAGGCTTTGGGCGTGCATACCTCTTTCTGCGAACGCCGAGCCGATGATGCCAGCCGCGATGTGGAAAACTGGCTGAAAACTTATTATATGCGCGACAAAGTCGGCGAAGTTTTCAGTGGCAAGATTTCGGGCATGACCAGCTTCGGTATTTTTGTAACCTTGGACGATATTCATATCGACGGCTTGGTACATATCAGCGATTTGGGAGAGGATTATTTCAACTTCCGTCCTGAAATTATGGCAATTGAGGGCGAGCGTAGTGGTGTCCGTTTCAACATGGGCGATACGGTTACTGTAAAAGTCGCGCGAGCCGATTTGGATACCAGCAAGATTGATTTGACCTTAATCAGCGGCGGTTCAGTCGGTAAGAAACGCGGAGGTAGAAAAGCAAAACCTGTAAGCAAGCCAATAGCTGCTGACAAGTCTGTCGAAAAGCGTAAGCGTAAACTGTCGGCTAAAGAAATTGATGAAGCGTTGGCTGCTCCCATGAAGGCAAAGAAGAGCAAGGTGAAAAGTAAACCTGCCTCCAAGCCTGCCAAGCCAAGCAAACCTAAAGCCGCAGGCAAGAAAAAAACGCAGGCGAAAACAACTTCCGTCAAAGCCGGGCATAAAAATAACGCGCAAGGCAAAAGCGTGAAGATTAAAGTAAAGAAAGCTGCTAAGAAATAAGCTGCATTCAATTCAGGCCGTCTGAAAAGTTTCAGACGGCCTGAATTTGTGATTTTATGAATAAAACCAAGGATAAATTAAGATGATAAAACTATACGGTATTCCCAATTGCGATACGGTTAAAAAAGCGCGCAGTTGGTTGGCGGAAAACGGCATCGAGTTTGAGTTTGTAGATTTTAAGAAAAACGCCCCGACTGCCGAATTGATTGATGGCTGGCTGGGTCAGGCGGCTTTGGAAATTTTGCTCAATAAAAGAGGTACGACTTGGCGCAAGTTGGATAAAGATGCGCAAGAATCTGCCGCCACAAAAGAAGGTGCGATTGCTTTGATGGTGGAGAATCCCAGCATCATCAAGCGGCCTGTATTGGTCAAAGAAGGACAGGTTCATGTCGGATTTTCAGTAGAAGCGTATCAGGAAATTTTCGGATAAGGTATTTTTAGGTTTTTAGGCCGTCTGAAAAAGCAAGCCTCGAAAAAATACGTTACAATACGCGCTTTGAGCCTGTTTTCAGGATTTTAAGATTTTTGCGGCAGCATTTTCTGGCTGCCGCGCCAAACTTTTCTTTCGGATAAATATGTTCCATATTGTTGAAAAATATAAAACACCCGCCCAGATTGTTTTAGGTATCATCGGTCTGACCTTTATCGGATTCGGTGCCAATAACTTGTCTTCGCCGGGTTCTGATTACATTGTCAAAGTCGGGGATGAGAAGGTCAGCGAGCATGCTTTACAGATTGCGATACAAAACGAGCAGGCTGCCGGCAATAATGCACCTTCGCGTGATGCGGTATTCCAATCGTTATTGCAACGTGCTTATCTGAAGCAAGGTGCCAAGCTGATGGGCATCGCTGTGTCTCAGGAGCAAATCAAGCAAGTTATTGTGGATGATCCGAATTTCCATGATGCTTCCGGTAAATTCAGCCAGGATTTGCTCAAGAAATATTTGGATCAACGCAGGATGACCGAGGATCAGTTCGTTGAAGATATCCGCGAACAGTTCCAATTGCAAAATCTGTTGAATTTAGTGCAAAACGGCGCTTTGGTCAGCGATGCGCAAGCACGTCAGTTGATTAACCTGACTCAAGCAACACGTACCATCCGTTCATTTACGTTCAGCCCTGAAGCATTTGCGGCACAAGTAAAAGTAGATGATGCGGCTTTGCAAAAGTATTATGAAGCGCATAAAAAAGATTACTTGATTCCTCAAGCCGTTAAGCTGGAATATGTGGCTTTGAACATCAAAGATTTGGCTGACAAGCAAACCGTCAGTGCGGAAGAAGTACAAAAAGCTTACGACAGCAAAAGTGTAGATTTGTCGCCAAGAGCCGAAATTGCGCATATTTTCATTCCGGTCATGCCTAACGGAGATGAAGCAAGTAATGCGGAAATTAAAGCAGAAGTGGACAAAATGGCTGCGGAGCTTAAAGAGCATCCGGATTCGTTTGCCGAACTGGCGGCCAAGTATTCCAAAGACTTGTCCAGCAGCAATAAAGGCGGCAACTTGGGTTATCTGAGCAAAGGTGGCGGCAGCGGCTTTGGACCTGAATTCGATAAAGCGGCATTTGCATTGGGCAAAGGCGAAGTCAGCGATACCGTAAAATCATCTTTGGGTTATCACGTCATTAAAGTTTTGAATGTCGAAGCTGAGCCGACTTTGGAACAAGCCAAAGCGCGTATCGAAGCAGCCTTGAAACTGAAAAAAGCAGCTTCTGCCTTTAATGCTGCTAAAGAAAAATTGGGTGAAGATGCCTTCAATGCTCCATCTTCTTTGGCAAAAGCAGCCGCCAATTCAGGTTTGAAAGTGGAAAACTTGGATGAATGGGTGACCAGAGCGGGTGCGAAAGAGGCAGGTTTGCCTGAAACGTTGATTAATGCTGCGTTTAGCGACGATGTACTGAAGAAAAAACACAATTCTGAAGTAATTGCCATCAACAACGAAACCGTTTGGGTCATTCGTGCGAAAGAAGTGCGCGAAGAGAAAATCGCACCATTTGCGGAAGTCAAAGACAATGTCCGTGCAGCATATCAGCGCTCTGAAGCCGCCAAACTGGCAGAGAAAAAAGCCCAGGAAACTTTGGCCGCATTGAAAGCCGGTAAAGCTGCTGATGTTCAATGGTCGCCTGTTTCTCAATTGAGCGCACAAGATGCACGTAAAACCATGTCTCCGGAGGCTTATGCAGCTTTGCTGAAAGCGCGTCCTGTCGGCGGCAAACCTGCGTATACATTGTTGGAAGGTATGCCTGCGCCGGTGATTATGGAAGTTCAGAGCGTTTCTGCTCCTGAAAATGCCGATTCACAGATTCCGGCTGCTAAACAGGCTTTGGTTCAGCAGCTTTCCGCCAATGTTTTCGATGCCTTGCTCCAGTATTTGGATAAGAAAATCGATCGTACGCAAGGTGCACAACAAGTTAATAATGCTGCCGAATAAGCAGAATATTAGAGTAGGGCAGCCGGATGAATTCCGGCTGTTTTCTTATTTTTAGCTATCTTTTTAAAGGCCGTCTGAAATCATGAGTAAAAATCCTGATGCCTTTGTCCGCTTGATTAATGCATTAAAAATCCTGCCTAATGTCGGCCCGAAATCCGCTCAACGCATGGCTTACCAGCTTTTACAGTACAAACGCGAAGAAGCGCAGGAGTTGGTGGATGCTTTGCAGTTTGCCTTAAGACAGGTGCAGCATTGTCGGATGTGTAATACATTTTGCGAAGGCGATTTGTGTGAAATTTGCGCCGACGAAAAACGTGAGAAAAGCCGCTTGATGATTGTGCATATGCCGGCGGATGTTTCCAGTATGGAGGCGGCTAATTGCCATGATGGCCTGTATTTTGTTTTGATGGGGCAAGTCAGTCCGGCGCAGGGCATGGATATTTCGGCAGTGGCATTAGATAAGCTGGTTGCCCGTTTGCAGGCGAGTGATATTGAGGAAATTATCATTGCAACCAACTTCACAGCCGAAGGCGACGCGACAGCGTATGTATTGGCGGAATTGTTTAAAAATCTTCCTTATAAAGTCAGCCGGTTGGCAAGGGGAATCCCTTTGGGCGGCGAGATGGAATATGTGGATGCCGGTACTTTGGCACAGGCTGTTTACGATAGAAGAAATATCCAATCTTAAATGCCAATATAAAAAGGCCGTCTGAATGTTTTTCAGACGGCCTTTTCATTGATGAAATCAGATTATTTGCAGCTGACGCCTTGAATTTGAGGCGTATCACCGTTGCCGACTTTAAATGCGCATTTGGTTGCGCTGCTGCCGGATACGGTAACAACACCGTTTCCGCTGTTGAGGCTGACAGGTTCTTTTACGCCCATGCCGACAGCAGTGGCTGCCAGTTTTTGAACATCGGCGTCGGAGTAAGCGGTATTGTTTGAACTGATTTTGATTTCTTTGGCGGCATATGCATTGAAGCTGAATGACAAACCCACAGCTACGGATACGAGGGCCAAGAATTTTTTGCTGTTCATTAGTGTATTTCCTTTTTGATGGTGACAAAGTGTGTCACAGCTTCAGAATAAGGGCGATTGGCCGATTGTGCAAGTTTTTCGGCGGAATTTACGGGAAGATACATGGTTTTACATACACTTTATCCCTGAATGCTACATCAGTCGGGCAATCGGACGACCTGTCGGTTTTACGGTACAATAAGCCATTTTTGACAAACGAATGAGGCATTTTTGAATGGCTTCTTTAGAAACTTGGATAGGCCTGCGCTATTTGCGTGCGAAAAAACGCAATGGCTTTATGTCATTTATTACCATGATTTCAATCGTCGGTATCGCCTTGGGTGTAACGGCGCTGATTGTGGTGTTATCGGTAATGAACGGATTTCAGAAAGAGATACGAGGTCAATTGTTGAACGTCGCACCTCATGCAGAAATCGGCTATTACGATGTCGGCAGTGCGCCGGGTTGGCAGAGTTTGCGCGAATTTGTAAAAGGCAAAAAGGAAGTATTGGCCAGCGCGCCTTATGTTTCCGATCAGGCTTTGCTTGCTAATGCAGGAGAAGTGCGCGGTGTACAAATACGCGGTATTTTGCCGTCTGAAGAAAAAAATGTCGTTGATTACGGCAAGGATATGCCGGCCGGCAGTTTCGACGATTTGAAGCCGGGCGAATTTGATATTATTTTGGGTCAAGGGCTTGCTGAGGCATTGGGCACGGAGATTGGTGGCAAGGTTACAGTGATTACGCCTGAGGGGAATGTTACTCCTGCCGGTGTAGTGCCGCGCTTGAAGCAGTTTAATGTGGTCGGTGTGGTAAAAACCGGTGTATATGAAGTCGATAACACATTGGCCATGACGCATATCAAGGATGCGCAAGTCTTGTATCGACTGGGAGAAAATGTCGGTGGGCTGCGTTTACGATTGGCTGATCCTCAGAATGCGCCGTCTTTCATTGCCAAGTTGATTCCTGATGCTAAAAAAGATGAAGTATGGGTGCGCGACTGGACGTTTAACAACCGCAGCTATTTTGAAGCCGTTGAGTTGGAAAAACGCATGATGTTCATCATTTTGACACTGATTATCGCGGTTGCTGCGTTTAACCTCGTTTCTTCTTTGGTAATGGCGGTAACGGAAAAACAAGCCGATATTGCGATTTTGCGCACTTTGGGTTTGTCCCCGGGTGGGGTCATGAAGATTTTCTTGGTACAGGGCGCATTTGCGGGGTTCTTTGGTACGCTTGTGGGCGTGGTATGCGGTGTATTGTTGGGGTGGAATGTTGGTAAGATTGTCGCGTTTTTTGAAGACCTATTTGGCGTACATTTGATTAACTCACAGGTTTATTTCATCGATTACCTGCCTAGCGATGTGAACTTGAAGGATGTCGCCGTTATTGCCTGCATTTCGCTTGGCTTGGCATTTATCGCCACACTGTATCCGAGCTGGCGTGCTGCAAAAACCCAACCTGCGGAGGCTTTGCGTTATGAGTAAGACAATTTTGAAATGTACCGGCGTTGGCAAAAGCTATAATGATGGCGCATTGAATGTACAAGTGTTGAATCATTTGGATTTTGAAGTTGCAGAAGCGGAAAGCGTGAGTATTATTGGTTCGTCAGGCAGCGGTAAATCCACATTGCTGCACCTTCTTGGTGGCTTGGATATGCCGTCTGAAGGCAAGGTGATACTGATGGATCAGGATTTGGGCGGCTTGAGCCAAAAACAGTTGGGTGAATTGCGCAACCGTTATTTGGGCTTTGTGTATCAATTCCACCATCTATTGCCTGAGTTTTCTGCTTTGGAAAATGTCATGATGCCGCTTTTAATCGGCAAAATGCCCAAGGCGATGGCTGAGGAGAAGGCTGTCAATATGCTGAAAAAGGTTGGCTTGGACAAGCGTATGCTGCACCGTCCGAGTGAACTTTCCGGCGGCGAGCGTCAGCGTGCGGCGATTGCCCGTGCTTTGGTTAATGAGCCGAAATGCTTATTGGCGGATGAACCGACGGGAAACCTTGACCGTAAAAATGCGCAAAATGTGCTGGACATGATGCTGGATTTGAAACGCGAATTGAACACCAGCCTGATTGTGGTGACCCATGATGATGAGCTGGCTGAGCGTTTCGACCGGGTAATGACCATGAAAGACGGCAGCCTGCAAGTGCTGCAATAAGGTTATTATTTCAGGCAAATATTTTATGCTTTGAACGGTATAATAGAGGCCGTCTGAAAATAGGTTTTCATTTATGGAAACGCTGTTTTTCAGACGGCCTTTCTTTTGTCCGTATCAATCAAGCATAAACCATGAATCCAACCAACTCTATCCTTTCCTCTGCCGCAGATGCGGCCATAGCGTTTTTCCGCCGTCACGAAGTACAGGGTGCATCCGTTATTGAGCCTTATGTGGTTCGACTGTTTGCAGCCTTGCAAAACGGGCATTCGTTTGTTTATTTGGATAAAGCGGATGTTGATGCCTTAAGCAACTTGCCGAATTTGGTCGGTAATGCGGATAAACCGCTTATCCTGCAAGGCCGGAAATTGTTTTTAGGGCGGATGTGGCAGTTGGAGCATGATTTGGCTGTTGAAATCAAACGGCTGGCAAGTGCCGAGGCGGAAGAAGTGAATTTCATGGTGGCTTCAAAAAGCCTGAGCGACTGGTTTGATACTAAAGACAGCAAAGAGCAACGGGATGCTGCTGCTTTGGCCTTGCTGCAAAACTTTATGCTGATTACCGGCGGGCCGGGTACGGGGAAGACGACGACCGTCGCAAAGCTTTTGGGTCTGATTTGCAATAACAGTACGAAGCTGCCCCGTATTGCGTTGGCTGCGCCGACAGGTAAAGCGGCTGCACATATGGCACGGGCTTTGCAGCGTGCTTTGGACGGTTTTGATTTGTCTCCGAGCATTAAAGCGCATTTGGAAAACTTGGAAGGGCAGACTGTCCATCGTTTGTTGAAACTGCGTCCGCCGCAAATGCGCCCTGTGTTCAATCATGAATATCCGCTTGCTTTGGATGTTTTGGTGGTGGATGAGGCGTCGATGTTGGATTTGCCGCTGGTGTTGGATTTATTGCGCGCCGTGCCTACCGGCTGCCGTCTTGTGTTGCTTGGCGATGAAAACCAGTTGCCGTCGGTTGGCTTGGGAGCCGTGTTGGCAGCATTGTCGCGTCCGACGGCTTTGGATAAAGAAACCGCTGAAAAGCTGGAAGTGTACCTGCCCAATCATGGCTTTGAGATAAAAGGGCAGCCACAGGCTTTATCGCAAAACAATGCCAAATTGACGTTCAGCCACCGGTTTGGTGCAGACAGCGGTATCGGCTGTTTGGCAAGGGCGGTGGTTTCCGGGGAAAAGCAAACTGCGGTTGAACAGTTTGACAAGTTCCCCAAAGAATTGGAAATGAAATCAGGCCGTCTGAAAGAGCAGGTCGCCTTGCTGTATCAAAAGCAACAGGATTATTGGCAGGCCGTGGCAGAGAATAATGTTGCACTCGCCTATGGTCATGCTGCCGATGTAGTGGTATTGGCGGCTTGGCGGCAGGATGCGGATGATTTGAATCAGGCTTATCAAGAATACTTGCAACGACAAGGCAAGGTTTCGGGCGAAACGCCTTGGTTTGCCGGACAAATCATCATGATTACCCACAATGATTACATGCTGGAAGTGTTTAACGGCGACATCGGTCTGATTATGAAAGATGAAGAATCGTTGAATGGCTTGTCTGCCTATTTTCCTGAGAAAGATGGATTCAAAAAAATTGCCATCAGCCGTTTGCCCGATTTTGAATCGGCTTTTGCCATGACGGTGCATAAGAGCCAAGGTTCGGAATATCGGGAAGTATGGCTGTTGCCCCCGTCAGTGCCTGCAACGACGGAAAGCGAAGAAGAAGCCCGAGGTTTGGATAAGGCTCTGCTTTACACAGCCATTACCCGTGCGCGTGAACGTTTTGTGTTTTGGGGAAATGCGGAGGAATTATGTCAGGCTGTGGGATGCCATCAAAAACGCAGGACGGCATTGGCCGATGCCTTGGAATGGCAGTTTGAACAGCTTGATGAGCAGGATTCTGTTTGACCTGAATCAAGAGGCCGTCTGAAAGAGGATAAAGCGTTTAAATCTGCTTGACTGATTACACTAATTTACATACGATAAAAATAATTAGTAAATAAAATGAATAATTTATACGAAATTCATAATTTTGTACGCTTTATCGAATACTTCACTTTCAATACCTTCTTTTGGAGAGTCGGCATGAAATTTCAAACCAAACTGATTGTAACCTGTATTTTATTGGCTTCATCGTCTTATTCTTTGGCAGAGAATGCTGATGGCGGACGTGATGCGGCGGCTTTGTCCACCACCAACGATTACGTCAATTCCGGCAGTATTATTCGCAAAGATGACGATAAAATCAGTATTTTCAATGATTTATTGACTATAAATGGTGGTTTGCGCGTGCGTGCGGATACCAAAGACATCAATGCCAACAACAGCAGCGTTAATCCGACGCCTGAAGATACCAATGCCAACTTTAATGCGGAGTTTTGGTTACGCGCAAAACTGTATAAAGATTGGAAATTGGTTGCCCAAATCGAGCCGAATATCGATTTGGAAACCGGTAAGTTCAACGGCGATCATGATGTGCCGGTGAATAAACTGTATGCCGAAGGTACTTTGTACAACAATATTAAAGCGCGTGTCGGTAAATTTGGTGCGTTCTCTTCATACGGCCGCGTATGGGATACCGAAGTAACCGGCGGCGAAATCTTCTTCGACAATAAAACCCTGCCTACCAAAATCTATGCGGGCCGCCGTACTGGCAATCTAAACGACAACACATGGGGCATTGGTGGCCGTCGCAGACATTTTGCCGCAGTTCAAAGCGTGTTGCCTGTAAATGAGAATATCAACGTCGGCGCAACGGTCAGCTACATGAAAGACATCGATGTACGCGGTGCGAAGAAAAATGCGGTCTTTGGAGAAATCGGTACGGATATCAAGTTTAATGACGATTGGCATTGGATGGCCGCAGTCAGCAAGTCCAATATCAAAGCCTATAATGATGCCGGACAAAAAATTAAAAATGATGGCGTGTTCACTGAAGTACGCTATAAATTGGCCGACTGGAACGTCCGCAATTCTTACGACGTATTCTTGAACTACCGCCGTGTCGGTTTGTTGTCCGGTGTCTCTTCTGTTGAGGATTACAGCAAAAACGTCCAAGGCGTGCAAATCGGTGCGACCTATATTCCTTGGAAAAACTGGAAACTCAAAGGCTTCTATTTGGCCGGTAAACAGGTTACACCTACTGTCGGCACGGATAAGCAGGATGTAAACGTTATTCGTGGTCAGTTAGAATATAAATTTTAATCATTACAAATAAAAAACAGGCAGGATGTCCTGCCTGTTTTTGGTTTTCAGACGGCATGGATATGGGGCCGTCTGAAATAATGGATTCGACGCTTACCAGCTATCGCGTTTCATACGGTCAAGCTGGCGGCGGTCGCGTTTGGTTGGGCGTCCGTCCGGATAAGCGGCACTGATGCGGCTGGCTTGGTCGAGCTGTTTTTGAGCTTCGCGTTCGGCAGCCGTTTTCATGTCTTCTTCGTAGAGTAAACGCGCTTCCGGTGCCGGTCGGCGTTGATGATTGAGCGCGGCAACTTTGAATTTGTAGGGAAGGGAGTTCAAAGTCATGTCGATGGTGTCGCCGGCAGAAATATTTTTGCTGTTTTTCACCTTTGAGCCGTTTACCAAAACCCTGCCCAGCTCAATATGTTTTTGTGCCAGCGCGCGGGTCTTGAAAAAGCGCGCGGCCCAAAGCCATTTGTCCAAGCGCATGGACGAATTGTCATGATCGTTTTTCATAGCCTGTTTGAAATGATTGAACTGAATTGAAGTTTATCATAAGATACGGCACTTCATGAGTTTAGTGCAGATATACTATTTCTTTGTTAAAGGCCGTCTGAAAGATTTTTTATTGCAAAAGATGGCAGTTTCCCTTTGAGAAATGCTGTCAAATACGTCTGATTAGCGTATCATGTCAGCAACCGTTACCGAGAGCTTTGTTTTATGAAACCCGTTTTTTTGGACTTCGAACAACCCATCGCCGAATTAACCAATAAAATTGACGAGTTGCGATTCGTACAAGACGAATCTGCCGTTGATATTTCCGACGAGATTGCCAGACTGCAAAAGAAAAGCAGCGAGTTGACCAAGTCAATTTTCAGCAAGCTGACTCCGGCTCAAATTTCACAAGTGTCCCGCCATCCGCAACGTCCTTATACTTTGGACTACATCAACGGTATTTTTACCGATTTTGAAGAGTTGCATGGCGACCGCCATTATTCTGACGATCATGCCATTGTCGGCGGTTTGGCGCGTTTCAACGGCCAAAGCGTGATGGTTATCGGCCATCAAAAAGGTCGCGATACCAAAGAAAAAATCCGCCGTAATTTCGGTATGCCGCGTCCTGAGGGTTACCGTAAGGCATTGCGCTTGATGAAGACTGCCGAAAAATTCAATATTCCAGTTATGACCTTTGTCGATACACCAGGCGCGTATCCGGGCATTGGTGCAGAAGAACGCGGCCAGTCTGAAGCCATCGGCCGTAATTTGTACGAACTGACCCGCCTGCATGTGCCGGTATTGTGCACCATCATTGGCGAAGGTGGTTCGGGTGGCGCGTTGGCAGTGGCTGTCGGCGACTATGTTAATATGCTGCAATACTCGACTTATTCGGTGATTTCTCCCGAAGGTTGCGCCTCTATTCTTTGGAAAACTGCTGAAAAAGCAGCAGATGCCGCGCAAGCATTGGGTATTACCGCCAAACGCCTGCAAGAATTGGATGTCATCGACAAAGTGATTGATGAGCCTTTGGGCGGCGCACACCGTGATTTTGAAACCACGATGAAAAACGTTAAAACCGTTTTGGAGCAGCAATTAAGCGAAGCGCAAAGTATGACCATGCCTGACTTGCTTTCTCGCCGTTTTGACCGCATCATGGCTTACGGTAAATTTACCGATAAATAAGTTTGACTGCTGAAAAAGCAAGCAGATGTCGCTGCTTGCTTTTTTTGTGTTCTATTTTTGAGTCATTCACAATTTCAGGCCGTCTGAAATGTCGCAAGTATCCCCTGATTCCCTATTTAAAAGTTTTCAAACAGCTTTTCCTGATTTGCCGAACCATACTGTTTTTGAAGTTGGCTTGAGTGGCGGATTAGATTCTGTCGTCCTGCTGCATCTTTTGCATCGGATGCGCGAATTTCGCCATTTTGATTTGCGTGCCGTTCATGTTCATCACGGTTTAAGCACCAATGCCGACAGTTGGGCAAAATTTTGTCAGGATTATTGTCAGCGTCTGGATGTTGCCTTGCGGGTGTGCCGCGTTAATGTGCAAAACCAAGGAAAAGGTTTGGAAGCGGCAGCTAGGGCTGCCCGATATCAGGCATTTTCAGACGGCCTGAGGAAAATTATTGTTTTGGCCCATCACCACAATGATCAAATCGAAACATTTATGTTGTCGGCTGTGCGCGGGGGCGGATTACGCGGTATGGCAGCCATGCCTGTATGGCGTAATTTAAATGAAGAAATTCAAATCTGGCGACCACTTTTGGCATTTTCTCGTCAGGAATTGGCTGAGTATGCGCAACAGTGGGGATTATCTTTTGTTGAAGACGAAAGTAATGAAGACTCCGGCTATTTACGCAATTGGATGAGAAATCAGGCTTTACCGCAATGGCAGCAGCGTATTCCGAATTTTGAGCAGCAAATTTGTGCCAATGTTCGATTATTGCAGGAAGATTTGCAGCTTTTAGATGAATTGATTGAGTCTGAATACCAGCGCATTAGTCCAAACGGAATATTCAGCATCAGCCTGTGGAGGCAATGTACGCCGCTTTTGCGTCGTCGACTGCTTTGGTATTTTTTGCGAAAGCAAACGGAATCATTGCCTTCTTATCACAGTATTGCCGATTTTGCCCGAGTATTGGAAACCGCTGATCAGGCGCAGTTGAATTTGCCAGATGGGGAACTGGTCGCATATCGGGACAAGCTGTTTGTTTGTCAGGAAAGTGAGTTTCAAAAACTGCCTTGGTGTAATGGCAGGGAAGTTCAAGGCCGTCTGAAAGATATTTTGCTCGAAAATGGTTTTGTTTTATTACCGTTTAAGGGAGGTTTGTCGGAAGAGGAGTTGGAGAAGCCGGCGGTACTTAGAAGTGTGGTCAAAGGTGATGTGATTCAGTCGGGACAGAGGGAAAAATCAGTCGAAAAACTATTGCAAGAGTGTCATATTGTGCCACTCGTCCGTAAATATTGGCCGATTATCCTAAGTATGGGCAACAAGTGCCTTGCTGTTGTTAATCTTCGGGTGGGAAGCGATGTTCAAATAGGCGAAGGCTATCTGCCTGTTCATGAAAAGTTGGTCAAATATATAGCAGAAAAGTAAAGAGAATAACTTTAAATTTAGTAAGTATTAGTAATTTAACTACTTGTGCTAAGTGTATATATAATAAGCAATACAGCTTATGTTAGAGCATCTGCACGAATAAACTTTTGCGATTAAATGTAATCTTGTGGAACTATTTCAAAGCGATGCTGTCTTTATTGTGCACAGCACGCTTTACTATTTTTTGGTTTAAAGCAGTAAAACGATTAAAGGTTGGGTATGAACGATCGCCAAATAGATCAAGTTTTGGTGGAGCGCGCGCAGAAAGGTGACCATAAGGCATTCGAGATGCTGATGTCCAAGTATCAGCGTCGGCTAAACAGACTGATTTCCCGTTTTATTCAGGATGAGCATGAAGTGCACGATGTAACCCAAGAAGCAATGATTAGGGCTTATCGTGCGCTGGTTAATTTTCGCGGTGAGAGTGCGTTTTATACATGGCTGTACCGTATCGGTATCAATACGGCAAAGAATTTTCTGACCACTTCGGGTCGCCAGTTTTTTGTCAGTTCGGAAGCAGCCAATGAGGAGGGAGATGTTCTTGATTTAACCGATCAGATTGCGGATTACCATACGCCGGAAGCTGAAATGATGAATCGGGAAATCTTGCAGACCGTCGAAGCAAGCATTGCGCAACTGCCAGACGATATGCGTCAAGCCATTACGCTTAGGGAAATGGATGGCTTGTCTTATGAAGAAATAGCTCGGGTAGTGGATTGTCCGATAGGTACTGTACGTTCGCGTATTTTCAGAGCGCGTGAACTGATTGCAAAAGATTTGCGGCCGCTGTTGGATACTTCTGAAGATCAAAGGTGGTAATAAAAATGAACGAAAAAACAAATAAAGCATTGGAGTATGTGTCTGCATTGATGGACGGTGAAGCATTGACTGATGAGATGCTGGATGCCGTATTGGCAGACGAGGAAGCTATGCGCGCTTGGCATGAGTACCACATTATCGGCGACTGTATCCGTCAGGGTGCAGCGGCAAGTGTTGCCGGTGAAACCATGCAAAGCAAAGCATTTACAGTGCCTCAAGCCGAAGCTGAAGGCAAACAGGAAAAATATGCCCAGCGTGAAGCGGCTAATAGCGGCTTCTTCAAATTCTTCGCAGCTGCTGCCAGTGTGTGTGCGATTGCTGTTGCAGTATGGCAATTTACACCGCAATCTTCTCGTGACGCTATGCCGGTTGCAGAGAAGTCTAATACTCAGCCTGCCCAAAATATCATTCCGGTAAGCGGTACGCCTAGTGATAAAGCGGCTTCTGAGCCTGGCGAGACTGTTGTACCGAATGCGGCAAAAGACGGCAAACTTGAAAACCGTCCTACTGTTCGCACCGAGCAGCAAAATGAGCAGCAGACTGTTGTGCAGTAAAAAATGAAATCATGTGAAACCCTTGCTTTATTGCAAGGGTTTTTTATTTTCGTAGTAAAACCGTTAGGCCGTCTGAAAGCATAGCTTCAACGAAGTCAAAACAGTTATAATGCGCTCCATGAAACTGATTACCTCTGCTCAAAACGAACAGCTCAAACATTTATTCCGTCTGCTGACGCAGGCCAAAGCAAGGCGTGAAAGCGGTGAAACCGTATTGGAAGGCGTACATTTGCTGCAAACTTATTTGCAAAGCGGAGGTACGCCCAAACAGGTTTATCTGCCTGAAAAGAAACAGCAACATATTGAAATTCAAGAAATTACGGCGCAGTTGGACGAGGGATTGATTACTTGGGTCGGTAACGAAGCGCTGTCTAAAATCACCAGTCTGACCGATGCCGATGATGTGATGACTTGGATTGATATTCCGCAGCAGGCAGGCTTGCCTTCAGACGGCGATTGCGTGGTATTGGAGCGGGTACAAGACCCAGGCAATGCTGGGACGATTTTGCGCAGCGCAGCGGCTGCCGGAGTCAGGCAAATTGTGTGCAGCAATGATTCCGTGGATATCTGGTCGCCCAAAGTGTTGCGAGCGGGGATGGGCGCGCATTTTCTGCTGTCTATTTTCAGCCGAGTGGAATTATCAGCTTGGATGGAAACGTATCAGCATCAAATTTGGGCAACTGCCTTGGGCGGTCGCAATATCGGTTTGTATGAGATGGACCTCAGTCAACCCTGTGCTTGGGTGTTTGGCAACGAAGGCAGCGGCGTGAGTGAAACGGTAAAAGAGAAGGCCGATGCCTGTGTCAAAATTCCCATGTTGGGGCAAACCGAATCCTTGAATGTCGCGATGGCGGCGACGGTTTGTCTGTTTGAACAAATGCGGCAGCGTATCCATGCCCAGGCCGTCTGAAAACAATAATACGATTTTATTTTAAGGAACAAAAATGCAAATACTGACTTTTGATGAAGCGGCACGCAGCCGCTTGATGGAATTGCTGGATGCCAAATCCGAAGCCCACAACACCATGCGTTGTGATGAGGTTCAAGGTTTTATGATGGCTTTATTGAGCGGTCCGGATGCTTTGAACCCGACCAACTGGCTGCCTGAGATTTTGGGTGAAGAATCTTTGTTTGATGCTAAAGAGCGCACCGAAATCGAGCGTTTGGTAATGGCAATGGCTGCTGATATGCGCATGAAGCTCGACGAGAAGATTTTGCCTGATTTGTGGTTTTATGAAGATGAAGCCGGCAATCCGGATTTCTACACTTGGTGTAACGCCTATCTTTACGCACTGGATATTGTGCCTACCGATTGGTTTGAAGCAGTCGATCAGGAAGAGTTTGAAGATTTGTTCTATCCGATTATGGCTTTGGGCGGTATCTATGACGATGAGGAAAACGGCGAAGTCATCTTGCATCTGAATGAAAAAGAGCTGACCCAGCTGGAATCTGATTTGCCGCATGTCCTGCTTGATATTTACTGGTACTGGCAGGCCATCATCAATAAGCCACAAACCGTCCGCCGCGAAGGCGAAAAAGTGGGGCGCAACGATCCTTGCCCGTGTGGTAGCGGTAAAAAGTACAAAGCCTGCTGCGGCAAATAAACAGTGAAATGAAAAGGCCGTCTGAATGCTTGAAATTTAGACGGCCTTTAATGTTTTGTCTTAGAACAACGAGGCCAACCAAACAAACAGGATGGTTAACGCAATGGTTAATGCGCAGCCGATTTTGGCTACTGTGCCAATGATAAAGCCGATAAACGTACCGATACCGACTTTGCCTGCCTGCCATGTGTCTTTGCGTGCGATAAATTCGCCGATGGCCGCGCCTGCCAACGGGCCGAGCAACAGGCCCGGAATAGAGAAGAATGCGCCGACAATGCCGCCGATAAACGCGCCCCAAACCGCGGTTTTGCTTGCGCCGGTATATTTTGCACCCAATGCGCCCGCCACATAGTCCATTGCAGTACCGAATACGGCAACGATAGCCAAAAAGGTCAGCGTACCCGAGCCAAACACTTGATAATCGCCGGCATAACCCAACAGCCATGCACCACCAAACATCAAACCCAATCCGGGCAAGGCAGGATAAATAGTGCCTAAAATACCGACAACAATGGCGATCAAGCCGAGAACGATGAGAACAGCAGTCATGAGGTTCCTTTTAAATTTAAGAGTGTAATAACGGCAGTATTATGGGCACGTTTTGTTATATTTTCATGAGAGATTGTGCAATAAAATGAAAAATTATCCGGAGGCGCGCTCAATTAAAATTGATGGATAAATATCTAAGCGAATTATTGTGAATCATGTTCTGAATGATTGAATAAATTTCTATTCAAATATAAAAGCAGGCCTACCAATACGGCTAAGTACACTGCAACCCAATACGCATCTGTATAACCAATAGCCTTTGCCAGCCGTAGGGCGGCGAAACCGGCTGCGTAACTGCCGAGCAGGACGACGGAAAATTGCAGGCTGCTGTCGAGTGCAGCGGTGGCGCGGTCTGATTTGTCCATCACCAACGCCAGTATCACCGGCAGCAGCAGCGTGTAGCTCAGGCTCAGGGCGATGATTTGCGCGGGCGGCAGCCAAGGGTGGGCACGTGCGAGCGTATCGATGGCGGTCATGGACACCAAAAGCGGCAGTTGCAGCGCGTAGAGCAGGAATACGAGTTTGCGGCGCGGATAATTGCGCGAAAACCAGCCCGACAGCGGCGTTACAATCAGGCAGGCAACAGGAATGCCCACCGCCAGAATCCCGCCCGTCTGCTTCGGGTTGAAGCCCAAATCCGCCAGCTTGGGCACAAAGGTTGCCGCCATAAACGCATACGGTACGGCAACGGCAAACAGCAAAACCAGCCACCGCCAGCCCGTTTCAGGTTGCTGCCAAAAAGAAACTAGCCGCGTTGCCAACGCCGTCCAACTACCTTGCGCAGTCGGACTTTCCGGCTCGCGGTAGTACAAGAGTTGCAGCAACATCAGCAGGCTGAACGCCAGCATAAAGCCAGCCGCCGCCGTCTGTCCGTATTCCTGATACAGCCACAATACCAGCGCGCCGCCGATCATTTTGCCGCCGCGTGCGGCCATCGTTTGAATCACGCCGCCGAAACCGCGTTCGCGGTGCGGCAGGACGATGCATGACAAACCCAGCATCGCGCAGCCGTACACCGCCGACATCGCCGAGAGCAGTACGCAGCAGGTCAAAAGCAGCGCGAAGTTCTGCGTTATGTCGGTACAGGCCATCAGCCCGAACACTGCCGAAAGTCCCAGCGTCGCCGCCAGCAGCCAGCCGCGAAACCGCCCGAACCGCCCCGCCGGCCGCCGTTCCATCAGTGCGGCAAACAATACCTTCGCTGCTTCGATACTGCCGATTAAATGAATCCAGCTCAGTTGATTCAGGCTATAACCGTGATTTTTCAAAATAGCGACCAGTGCGACCAGATAAAAACCGGTTAGCGTGAATTTGTAAGTGCTGCCGCCGATAAGCAGCAGCCAGTCGCGTGAGTTTGGGGAAGTCTGATTGTCGGACATCACATGATTCTTTTGAAGATGAGGCAAATAAAGGGACAAGGCCGTCTGAACATATTGGGTGGTAATACTTGATTTGTATTTAAATAGGTTTAGTATCTTTTCAGACGGCCTTCAACGCTTCTTCTGCGCGAAGTAGGGCGGTTGTTTCAT
Organism: Neisseria sp. HMSC067G12; assembly: GCF_001812725.1. Classification (NCBI taxonomy): domain Bacteria; kingdom Pseudomonadati; phylum Pseudomonadota; class Betaproteobacteria; order Neisseriales; family Neisseriaceae; genus Neisseria; species Neisseria sp. HMSC067G12. The sequence continues at coordinate 133,848 of NZ_KV810226.1, forward strand.
CTGCTTCAACGATGTAGTTCACGCCCAGCGCGGGGCCGAGTTTGGACGATTGTTCGCGGAATAACGCCAGTTGTGCCGCGTCGGGTTCGATAAGGAGCATGGCGGCGCAGCGTTCGGACAGTTGCGGCCGATGTGCCTTTATCCATTCGATGTAAGTTTTACGGTCGGCAATGCGCTGTTCGTCGCTTACCTGCCGCCGCATCGGGGTGCAGACGGTGGCGAAGCGGGGGTTTTGGTTTAACAGGGTTTCGAATTCGGTCAGCCAGCCGGCGAAGTCGGCGACGTGGGTCAGGTCGGTCAGGTAGATGGTGCCTTCGGGCAGGGTTTTGGCGGGGGTGAAGTAGTGCATGGGATTCCTTTGGGTGTTTTGGAGGAATAAACGGTAGGCCGGGCATAAATGTCCGACCTATGTTTTTTCAGACGGCCTCTATCATTTCAGCTTCATTTAAAACTTCCATTCCGCACTCACGCCCACGCTTCTGGGGCGTTGGTAGAGCGCGTCTTGGCGGTCGGCGCTGGAAATGAATATGGGTTGGCGGCGGTTGAGCACGTTGTCGGCGTAGAGTGAGACGCGGCCTTGTTTGAAGTTGTAGGCGGTGTAGAGATTGACTTGGTTGTATGCGCCGATTTTGCCCGATTCGGCATTATCGGCGGCGGAGTAGTAGCCGCCGTAGAAGCGCACGTCGCCGCCGGCTTCCCAGCCTTTGTCGTTCAGGTATTTCACGCCGATGTTGGCGGTGTATTTGGGCGCGCGGCCGAGTTTGTTGCCTTCGATGCCGCTGTCGGGATAGCTTTTGATTTTGGTGTTGAGCAGCCCCAGTCCGGTGGTGAGTTTCAGGCTGTCGGTCGCCTGCCAGTCGGCGGCAAGTTCCGCGCCGTAGGTATGGACTTTTTTGGCGTTGCGGATGACGACGGAGTTGGTACCGAGATAGAAGGGGAGCTGCATGTCGCGGTAGTGGTTCAGGAACAGGTTGCCGGAGAGTTGCAGGCGGCGGTCTGCGCTGCGCCAGCGGGTGTACCACTCGTAGTTGTTCACATATTCGGGTTCATAAGTGTAGGTTACGACGGGGCGGCCGAAGGTGATGCCCGCGCCGCCGGGGTTGTAGCCGCGTGCGGCTTTGATGCCGCTGACCCATTGGTCGGTGGGTTTGAAGGCAATGTCGATTTTGGGCAGGAACACGGTCTGGCCTTTGTCTAAATTAAGGTGCAGTGCGCCGCTGCCGCCGCTTCTTTTGTGCGTTTCTTTTTCAAGGCGGGCGGCGGCCGTGATGTCCCATTTTTCGCTGGGGCTGTATGTGGTTTCGGCAAACAGGGCGCGTACGCTGTTGCGGTCGTCAAAGGTGTTGCGGCCGCCGACACTGCGGATGTCCACCCATTCGTCTTGTTTGCTGCGGAAGTAGTGCAGTCCGACAAGGCCTTTCAGACGGCCTTTGTTTGAAAAATGCAATACCGGCTCCCATTGCAGTTCGCGGCCTTTGAGTTCGGCGGGCACGCCTTGCGGGCTGACGGTCATTGGCAGGTGCAGCCGCTCGTTGTGGTAGCGGCCGTAAACCAGTTTGTTTTCCAGTTTCAGATAGTCGTTAAGCTGCCACGATACGTCCCAGATGCCCGATGTCGAGCCGGTTACGAACACGGGTTTTTCTTTTAAAAAACGGCGGCTGGCAGTGTTGCCCATGATTTCGTTTTGCGGCGCGCGCGAACGGATGTGGTTCAGCGTCAGGCGGCTGTAAAAATCGGGATGGTTTTCGGGCGTGAGCAGAAGTTTGAAGCGCACGTTGGTGTTTTCCACGCGGCGCTGATTGCCGGTTGGCTCGTAGGACACGAACGGCTCGTAGCTTTCGCGTTGCTGCCGTTCCGCGCTCAATCTGAAGGCAAGGTTGTTTTTCACAATCGGGCCGGACACTACGCCGGCGATGTTGCGCGTTTTCTGGTTGCCCAAACCCAAGCGTAGCGCGCCTTCCCATTCGTCGGTCGGGTCTTTGGAACGCATCACCACCGCGCCCGCCACCGCGTTCTGCCCGCGCACATGGCTTTGCGGCCCGCGCAAGACTTCCACCTGCTGCATGTCCCACAGCGATTGCGTGCCGAAGGCGTATTCGTTGTAAGTGGCGGAGCGGCCGTCTATGGACAGGTTCAGGCGCGGCCGCGTGCCCGCAAAGAACGCTACCGCGCCGACGGCAGGGCCGGAGCCGTCCACGCCTCGCACGGTCGGCAAATCGTTGCCGCTGCCCAAGTCCACCGTGTTCACAGTCTGTTTGATCAGGTCGGTTGCGGAAAGATTGTGGCCGCTGCGGTCGATGTTCGGCGTGGAGAAAACGCGGTTGGACGTGGCGGTTTCAAAGCCGTTGCGGTTGGTGCGTTCGCCGGTGACGACGACTTCTTCCAACTGCACCTGTTCCGCATCTTGCACCGCATCGGTGGCATAAATCCATTCGGAGGCGAAAGCGGCGGCAATCAATAGGGGGAGGCGGCGGAGGGTGTGTTTCTGCATTTCCTTATCCTTTCAGACGGCATACGTCGGGGTGGATTGAACATCAGGTAATCCAATTGCTCCGTCAGTATGCAAATATTTGTATTTACACATTTACATAAAACAAACTATTAATGTAAAGTATAAGAAATAAGAAACAGGAATGCAAGTGTTTATCATTCACTTTACTTCCCTCTTATCTTGTGAATCATCCAAAAAAATCCCTCTCCTATTTTTGGGAGAAGGTTGGAGGAGGCAGATTCTGTAATCTTCATGAATTTGGCCTGCCAAGCATCCGATAGTCCTCATTCGTAGGGCGGAGCGGAAGGATAAGGAAAGAGGCCGTCTGAAAGCCGTTATATTGCCATTGCCGCTGTGGGGAAATATGATGAGTATCCGACTTGCGGATAACTTTAATGAAAAACCTTTATGAACAAAATCAAAATCTTCTTACCGTCATGACTGCCAGCAAACAACAAACCATCGCCGACACCGCCCGCCGCCTATTCCGCGAACATGGCTTTTCCGCCGTATTCGTAGGCAGTATCTGCGCCGAGGCCAGCGTCAGCCGCGTCACTTTTTACAAATATTACAGCGGTAAAAACGCACTCTTGCAGGAAATTGTTACCGAGCAGAAAAACCGCGTCCGTGCCGAATTTGAAAATCTGCTTGAACGGCAATGCAGCCTGCGCGAAGCCGCCGAGGCTGTGTTTGTCTTGCAAAAACAATCGTTTGAAGAACTTTATTCCGCCGCTTTCCTGCGCGACATTGAAGAGAACACCGATTTGGAGCTGGAGCGATTTTTCCACGAATTGAACGAAGAAAAATACGCTTTTATGCGCGGCTTCTTCCATACTCTACAACAACGCCGCCTGATTCAGCCCGATTTGCCGGTGGAGCTCATTGACCTGTTCATCCGTCAGGCAGATATATTGATGTACCATCCGCAACTGACTGCACTTTATACCGCTGCACCACAAAAGCTGCCGCAGGATATATTGGGGTTGCTGCTGCACGGTTTGTCAGGGAAAGAATAGATAAAAAAGAATAGAAAAAATTTCAAATATGAATATTCAGACGGCCTTTCGGTAAATAGCTACCAAAAGGCCGTCTGAAAATTAAATGGAATTATAAACCGCAGGTTTTGGGTTTGTTTGCCAAAATATTGATGACTTTACGTTCAGCTTTTTGCGGCTCGATTTTGATTTCGCTTTCGTCTTCTTCGCTGCCGTCGGAGAAACGTTCCGGCATTTTTTCGCTGTCAAATGCCAAGTCGCCGCCGTGTTTCAGGCTTTGACCGCGTTCCAAGCCGACAAAGTCGAAAAGTTCGGTATCGGCCAAATGTGATGGAACGACGTTTTGTAGCGCGGAGAACATAGACTCAATACGGCCGGGGAAACGTTTGTCCCAATCGCGCAGCATGTCACCGATGACTTGGCGTTGCAGGTTGGGCTGAGAGCCGCAGAGGTTGCATGGAATAATTGGGAATTGCTTCAGCTCGGCGTATTTGATCAAGTCCTTCTCTTTGACATACGCCAGAGGACGGATGACAATGTGTTCGCCGTTGTCGCTGACTAGTTTGGGAGGCATGGCTTTGAGTTTGCCGCCGTAGAACATATTCAGGAACATAGTGGCAAGAATGTCGTCGCGGTGGTGTCCTAAGGCAATTTTGGTGCAGCCCAATTCTTTTGCGGTGCGGTAGAGGATGCCGCGGCGCAGGCGGCTGCACAGCGAACAAGTCGTTTTGCCTTCGTCCAACACGCGTTTGACGGTGGAATAAGTGTCTTCTTCAACGATTTTATAGGGAACGCCGATGCTTTCGAGATAGGTTGGCAATACTTCTTCGGGGAAGCCCGGCTGCTTTTGGTCGAGATTGACGGCGACCAGTTCGAAATCAATCGGCGCGCTGGCTTGAAGCTGGCGCAGAATGTCTAAAAGGGCGTAGCTGTCTTTGCCGCCTGAGAGGCAGACCATGATTTTGTCGCCCGGTTCGATCATGTTGAAATCGTTAATCGCATCGCCGACAGCGTGGCGCAGGCGTTTGCTGAGTTTGTTGTTTTCTAATTCTTGCTTGGTTTTTTTGGACATGGCTGTTTGTGCTTTGAAATAATAGAAAAATTTAAGGGCGGTATTGTACCGCAAAAGAATAAAGGTCGTCTGAAAAACTGCGCCTGCTTGGTTGAAGCGGCGTTTTCAGACGGCCTGATATTTGTGCTTTATTTGATTTGAAGGGCGGTGATTTTGATTTCAACCTTCCAGTCGGGCGAAGCCAGTTTCGCCTCCACGCAGGCGCGGGCCGGAGCGCGTTCGGGCGCTGTCCATGCGTCCCAGGCTTCATTCATAGCGGCGTAGTCGTTCATATCGGGCAGATAGATGGTGGCTTCTAAAATGTGGGCTTTGTTGGATTGGCATTGGGTGAGCCATGAATCGATTTGCGCCAAAACATTTTCAGTTTGCGCTTTGGCATCGGCTTCAGGATTTTCGGGAACCATGCCGGAGAGGAAAACCAAGCCGTTGGCCACGACGGCTTCCGAATAGCGTTTGCTTGTGCCAAGATAGCGGATGTCCATGTTGTCTCCTGATTTCAAAAAGAAGGTATGGTAACATTGCGACTGTTTACGTTCCACATTTAAGAGGGGCTGTCTGAAAAGGATGGCGGAAAACAACCCATGAGTAAAGCAGAATATCCGGTTACGCAGGCAGTACGCTTTTTACGCAGTAAGAAAATCGATTTTGTCCCTTATGTTTACGCATATGAAGAACATGGTGGTACGGCGCGTTTTGCCGAATGTACGGGCAAGCCCGAGCATCAGGTCATCAAAACGATTGTTTTGCAGGATGAGCATAAAAAAGGTTTGGTTGTTTTAATGCACGGTGACAAACATATTTCCACCCGCAATCTGGCGCGCGAACTGGGTTTGAAACACATCGAACCGGCAACGGCAGATCAGGCGGCGAAATGGACAGGATATTTGGTCGGCGGGACGTCGCCGTTCGGTATGAAAACCGCGTTGCCGGTTTATGTGGAAGAAAGTATTTGGGCTTTGGACGAGATTTTTATCAATGGCGGCAAACGTGGGTTTATCGTAGGCATGAAGCCTGAAAACCTGCGGACGCTTAATCCGCAAGATGTTCATGTTGCAGTGGACGCGTAAAGGAGGGGAATACAGATGGAACAAGTGAATTTATACGAAATCTTGGGTGTATCTCAGGATGCGGATATCAACGTTATCCGCGAAGCTTACGGCAAATTGGTGGCCAATCCGGATATTCAGAAAGATGCGGAGCGTTTCAAAGCCATCGGACAGGCGTTTGAAGTATTGTCTCATCCGGAAAAACGTTTGGCTTATGATGCGGCTATGCAGTACGAGCGTCAGGAAGCCAAAGACAACAGCTTCAATAATACGGCGACAAATGTGGTCAACACGCCCAGCTCTGACGTAAAAAACTATGTTTTTATTGCTTATGTTACATATGCTGTGGGCTTATTGATTTTGTTTACCCCCGTTGTCGGTGTGATTATGGCGTATGTTAAACGCGATGAGGCTCAAGGCAGTATTTACGCCAGTCATATCGATTATTTGATTAAGACATTTTGGGTGTCTTTAGTGGGTACGGTTTTGGGAACTTTTACTACACTGATCTTAATTGGTTGGCTGATTTTATTGGTAACTGCCATTTGGTTTATTTACCGTGTAGTCGTCGGACTGATTAAACTGAATGAAGATAAGCCTGTTTCCAATCAAGGATGGTTTTAAAGCATGGCATATTTATTGGCAAGTATCGTTTGCAGCGTGTTGGTGTCTGTCTTGCTGAAAGTGGCGCGCAAGCAAAAAATCAATATCGAGCAGGCGGTGGCGGTGAATTATATCGTTGCCGTCACTTTGACCATGCTGGTGTTAAAACCCGATTTGAGCAATCCGCAGGTATTTTTACCGACGTGGTGGCTTTTTGCGGCCTTGGGCATATTGCTGCCAAGCGTGTTTGTCATTATGGGCAAATCCGTAGATGCGGCAGGTATCGTCAAATCGGACGCGGCACAACGCTTATCGCTGTTTCTGCCGATTGTCGCTTCATTCACGCTTTTCCATGAGCAGTTGACCGAAGGCCGTCTGATCGGTTTGGTATTGGCATTTACGGCACTGTTTTTCTTGCTTTGGAAAAGCGATGGCGGCAAGAAATCCGGCGGCTTCAGCACGCAAGTAATGCTGCTTTTGAGCGTCTGGTGCGGCTACGGCGTCATCGATATTTTGTTCAAACAAGTGGCGAAAAGCGGTACCGCTTTTGCCGGTAATTTGCTGGTGGCGTTTTGTTTGGCCGGTATCTTGATGTTTGGCTACCTGTTTGCCAAAGGAAGCAAATGGACCAAAGAGGGCATAGTGGGCGGTATGATTTTGGGCTGTCTGAACTTTTTGAATATTGTTACCTACATCTCGGCACACCAAATCATGAAGGATAATCCAACCTTGGTCTTTGCCGGTATGAATATTGGCGTGATTGTTTTGGGTACGCTGATCGGTGCGGCAATATTTAAGGAAAAAATCAGCAGCATTAATGCAGCCGGTATCAGTATTGCTATTTGCTCGATAGCCTGCCTGTTTTATTGGCCGCAGATTCGCAGCTTACTGGGTTAAAAATACTCAGGCCGTCTGAAAGTTTTCAGACGGCCTTATTTTTATTATAAAATAGCCATTCATGCGCTGATTTGGCCGTGTGGAAATTATTTTGCGCTTACGGGCGTTTCTATGTTAAACAAAGAAGTTGAACTCACACAATAATATCGATAGTTACATCATGAAACATATTAAAAAACACATTCAATGCGCCGTTTTCGGCATGCTGGTATTGTCCGGTTGCCAATCGTATCAGGAAGATCAAAGCCGCCGCAGTAAAATGGCTCAATTCGCGCTTAACCATCCCGTGGCCGCCCAAGTTATCGGGATGGAAGACGAAGGCTTAATCAATATGACCAGTAATGCCACACGCTTTGCCGAGCGTACAGGTTTGGACGACAAAGCAAACGGCGACAGCAGGGGAACACAGGTCAATGCCGTACGCCAAGCATTGTGGCAGGCGGCGATTGCTTCTAAATTCGACAGCATTATTGCAGAAAAAGCAGGTAATGCGCGTCTGACGGATATGGAGTTGCGAGAAGGTAAAGACGACTACTTCAGCCGCTACCTTGCCGACCAGGCAGTCGATCAACGTAATAACCGTATCGGCCGCAGTATCGGCAGTGCCAAACCCGACAGCGATATGAAGACGCTGGCGGCAAGCATTTTGTTCTACTACAACAAAGTAGGCTTATGGACGGCTTCCGAAGTGAACAACCGTTGGCGCATCAAACAGGAAAAACTTTCAGACGGCCAGTATGCCGAGGCATTGAAAAATATCGCCAAATTGGATCAAAACGGTATGACCGAACAGGAACGTAATAGTTATAAAACCGGTACGTTCAGCGAAATCAAACGTTCGGTCAAAGCCATACGTCAAGTCGAAGACTGATTTTAAGACTTCATTATTGAAAGGCAATTGTTATGAATTTCCCTCCGCGTTATGTCTCAAACACCCGTATGCGCCGTATGCGTAAAGATGATTTTTCACGTCGTCTGATGCGCGAGCATACTTTGACGGCAGATGATTTGATCTATCCGGTTTTTGTATTGGAAGGCCAGAATCAGGAAGAGGCAGTCCCATCCATGCCGGGTGTCAAACGCCAAAGTTTGGACAAATTGTTGTTCACTGCTGAAGAAGCACTGAAGCTCGGCATTCCTATGCTGGCTTTGTTTCCCGTGGTAACGCAAAACAAAACCGAGTTTGCGGAGGAAGCTTATAATCCTGAAGGCTTGGTGCCGACAGTAGTACGAACCCTGCGCGAGAAATTCCCAGAGCTGGGTATCATGACCGACGTTGCCTTGGATCCCTACACCATTCACGGTCAAGACGGTTTAACCGATGAAAATGGCTATGTCCTCAACGATGAAACCATTGAAGTTTTGGTAAAACAGGCTTTGTGTCATGCCGATGCAGGCGCACAAGTCATTGCCCCGTCAGACATGATGGACGGACGTATTCTTGCCATCCGTGAAGCCTTAGAAGATGCCGGACATATCCATACGCGCATTATGGCGTATTCGGCAAAATATGCTTCAGCGTTCTATGGCCCGTTCCGCGATGCCGTCGGTAGTTCCGGCAATCTGGGTAAGGCAGACAAGAAAACCTACCAAATGGATCCTGCAAATACTAACGAAGCCTTGCACGAAGTAGCATTGGATATTCAAGAGGGCGCAGACATGGTTATGGTAAAACCGGGTCTGCCGTATCTGGATGTCGTCCGCCGAGTCAAAGACGAATTCGGCGTACCGACGTATGCTTACCAAGTTTCCGGCGAATATGCCATGCTTCAGGCTGCCATTCAAAACGGTTGGCTGGATGGCGAAAAAACCATTTTGGAAAGCTTATTGGCATTCAAACGTGCTGGCGCCGATGGTATTTTGACTTACTACGCGATTGAAGCGGCAAAATTGTTGAAGAAGTAAAATAAAGAAATAAATTAAAAAGCGGCAAACAGTGTTTATCCTGTTTAGCCGCTTTTTTGTATTACTTAAGATTGGCTCAATAGGGCCCGACTAAGGTTTATTTTTTGAAAATCTAAAGAGTTTTGCATAAACAAAGGCCGTCTGAAAAAATAGTCCCCTGATTTTTCAGACGGCCTTATATGATTTAAATGTGAATTCCAATGTTGTTTGCGACTAGAATATGCAAAATCTTATACTTCTAATAATGTTATTTGCGACTGAAAACAAAAATTTTGCATTAAGATTTGAAAATAATATTGTTATTTGAGACTAAATTATAAGAAAGCTAATTGAGTTTGGGTTATTGATAAAGGGTATTAACTAATTAAGATTGTCTTCCTTTTAACCATTTTTCTACTACACATATAAAACTATGCCAATCCGTAAAATTCCTAAAAACTATCGAAATATTACAGGCATTGCTCCATTTAACAAAGCTGTAGGCATTGCAGCTTATGAGTCATCTTTGGAGCGTGATTTTTTAACTCTGCTGGAATTTGATTCTAATGTACAGCATTTCGAAGTACAGCCTATCGCGATTGAGTGGTTTGACCCAACAGGAAAGAAGCATATCTATACCCCTGATGTTTTGGTTCATTATCAAAATGATGTAATTATTTACGAAGTAAAATATCGTAGCGATTTACGTAAAAACTGGCGTGAACTCAAACCTAAATTTCAGGCTGCCTTACATTTTTGCAAATCACACGGTTGGCATTTTAAACTGATTACAGAGTTAGAGATTCATACTGATTATTTATGCAATGTACGCTTTTTATTGCCATATCAACAAAATGGCTTATCTGGCGAATATAGCGAAGCATATATGACTTTATTGGATGAATCGTTACGCGAATTGAAAAAATCCACACCTAAACAGCTTATTCAACAGACTTTTCAGGATGAATACAATCAAGCAAAATTATTGCCTGTATTGTGGTACTTAATTGCAGAACGAAAAATTGGCGCAGATTTAAATCAACCACTCACTATGCAATCCGCTATATGGTTTAAAAAATGAAAGCAACTTTAAATGTGAATGTCGGTGCAATGGTTTTGTTTCAAAACAAAATCTGTGTAATTACAGCAGTCCTGGATTTAGAAACATATCAGTTACGCGATAGTGTAACCGGTGCAGATTACCAAGCAAAATTAGCGGATCTATCAACAGTCCAGAGTGCTGAATTAACCCACTTAGATAGTATTCCTGAGCAAAAATGGCAATTAGCTCAACAACATTTCGATGTAATTGAGCCACTTATCCGAAATCCAAAACGTAGTAAATCTGATGTTCAAGCGAGAGCTGCCGAATGCGGTGTACATATCAGTACGGTTTATCGCTGGTTAAAAAGTTATAAGGAAAGCGGCGTTCTGACTGCTTTAACACGTAAGCAGCGTAGTGATAGTGGTAAAACACAGCTTTCTGATGATGTAGAACAGCTTATCAGGCAAGTATTGGAAGTGGATTATTTAAGCACACAACGTAAATCAATACAGAAAATCATTAGAGAAATTACACGGCGTTGCCATAAACAAAATTTACCAGCTCCTCATGCTAATACCATTCGTTCTCGAATCAAAAATATTGCGCCTCAAATTAAAACTGCTAAACGGCTAAGCCATAAAGCAGCAGAAATGAAATTTTCTCCTTTACAAGGTAGCTTTCCAAATGCCGATTATCCGCTTTCAGTGGTACAAATAGATCATACAAAGTTAGACATTATTTTAGTCGATGATGTATATCGTAAGCCTATTGGTAGGCCGTGGATTACGCTGGCGATTGATGTGTTCAGCCGAATGGTTACGGGATTTTATGTGTCATTCGATCCACCAAGTGCATTATCTACAGGTTTGTGTTTAGCACATAGTATTTTGTCTAAAGAAAGCTGGTTGGCAAAACATGGAGTGAAAGGGCGGTGGCCCGTGTGGGGTTTGCCACGCAAAATTCATTTGGATAATGCAAAAGAATTCCGTGGCAAAGTGCTGGAAAAGGCGTGTAAACAATACGGTATTGAAATTGAGTGGAGGCCTGTGGCACGTCCTCATTTCGGAGGACACATTGAGCGTTTACTGGGTACGATTTTGGATGAAGTCCACGGTTTAACTGGTACTACTTTTGCAAATACACAACAAAGAAAAGATTATGCTTCCGAAAGCAAGGCGGCATTAACGCTAACTGAATTTGAAACGTGGTTAACACTATTTATTTGTGATGTTTATCATCAGCGTACTCATTCTGGATTGGGAATCTCACCGTTAGCCAAATGGAAATCAGGTGTATTAGGAGATGATGTTTCTTTAGGAACAGGATTACCTGATAAAGTGGTTGATGAGACACTATTGCGCTTGACCTTTATGCCGTTTGAAATGCGAACGGTGCAGCAATATGGGGTAGTTATCCATAAAATCACTTATTGGCATGACGTTTTACGACCGTGGATTGCAGCAACTAATCCGACTAATCCTAGACAGGCTCGCCAGTTCATTTTTCGCATAGATCCACGTGATTTGAGCGTGATTTGGTTTTATGACCCAGATTTATTGATGTATTTTCCAATACCTTATCGGAACAGTTCGAATCCGGTTATCAGCATTTGGGAGTTACGAGAGATTCAGAGACAATTAAAAAATGAGCAGAAACAGAATATTGATGAGAACATGATTTTTGCAGCATACGGACGAATGCGAGAATTGGAACAGCAAGCTCAAGGTAAGACTAAAGCCATCCGTCGCGCTCAACAACGTCGCCAATTAGATCAAAGTACTCGAGCATCTTTACCTATGCCTCAAATTGATTCGAGGAATATTATATCGTCTGAAAATGAGGAAAATATGTTTGATGATATTCAGCCTTTTGAAGATTTGGACGATTTATCATGAATTATCCTCACCTTTCTCCCAAAGCAGAAGAACAACTAAAGTATAGTGATATTGAGCGCATTGAATACATACGTTCCCCACGTTGGATAGGTTATCCGCAGGCTCAACAGATTTTGGTAAAACTGGAAGATTTGCTAAGTTTCCCGAAACAAAACCGTATGCCTAATATGTTGTTGGTTGGTGATACTAATAACGGTAAAACCATGTTGATTAAATATTTTTTGCGGCAACATCCAACCCATGATAATCCACATGGAAATGGTATTATCGCACCAGTAGTGATTATTCAAGCACCGCCTATACCTGATGAAAGCCGTTTTTACAATGCTATTTTAGATTTACTGTTTGCCCCCTATAAAACTCATGACAGGACAGATAAAAAACTTGCCCAAGTGCTTCATTTGCTCAAATACGTTAATACTAAAATGTTGATTATTGATGAAATCCACCATATCCTTTCCGGGAGTTTGAATAAGCAGAAAACGTTTTTAAATGTAATTAAATACTTAGGAAATGAATTACAAATTCCGATTGTAGGTGTAGGTATTAAAGACGCATATCGAGCCATTCAAACTGATGCACAGTTGGCCAACCGTTTTGAACCTGCGGTGCTTCCTCGTTGGGAATTAAATAAGGATTTTATGCGTTTATTGATGAGCTTTGAACGGATGCTGCCGCTTAGTCAACCGTCGGATTTACATGAAATTTCGTTGGCTACAAAGTTATATGCCATGAGTGAAGGATATATTGGAGAGCTTTCTCGTTTGCTGACACAAGCTGCTGTAGCCGCTATTCAACAACAAACTGAATGTATTAACGAAACAATCTTAAATTCAATCAACTGGATTAGCCCAAGCCAACGTAAACGTCAATTGGATAAACTCAGATGATTTTACCCGCTCATCCGAAACCTTATCCTGATGAATTGTTTACATCATGGTTGGTTCGCTTAGCACATGCAAACGGGTTGAAAGTACAAACCTTCTGTCATTTGCTATTTCCTAATTATGAGATATGGAATAGGGATATAGATCGCCATACTCCTGACTGGTTGGTCAATACATTGGCTGAAAAAACAGGCTGTTCAACCATTCGAATCAAAACAACCACATTAGATAGCCTACAAGGTCGATTATTTGACAAAAACAATTTTTCAGGACAATTGACGTGGATAAACAGCCTTAAAGCCAATCACCGTAAACGCGATAATAATGCTATTGTTTATTGCCCGCTATGTCTAGCTACTGACAATGAAACATATTTCCGAAAATCATGGCGCATAGCCCTATATACATTTTGTCCAATACATCAAATCATGATGCATGATTGCTGTCCTAAATGTGGTATATATGTTGCTTTTCACCGACAAGATTTAGGTAAACCTAATTTGCAGCGCTTTACAGAGTTGAAATATTGTTGGAATTGTCAATATGACTTGAGCAACAGTCCTTGTGAGAATGTTATTTTCTTTAATGATGAAATCAGGCTGCAATGGCAAAATTGGTTAAACCGAATTGCTAATCTTGATTATCTTTTTAACCAATCTGAAAAAGAACAACTAAAAATTCTGCATCACTTTTTGGCGATTACTACATCAAAGAAGCTTGCACCGGATTTGTACTCTTATTTGTGCAAGCAAATACATCAGACTCCAGTTCAATTAGAACGTTCTCGTCGACTGAGTTGGGAAAGTCGCAGTTTGGTGGAACGACACAGCACGATTTATTCTTGTATGTGGTTGTTGCAAAATTATCCGAATAATTTAATCCAAGCATGGCATGATAAAGTAATTCGATATAACCATTTACTGAAAGATTTCCGAGATTGTCCTGATGATTTTCGTCAAATTGTTTCTCAAATGAATAGGAATATTTATAAGGAATTATATCGGAAGTTATGAGTTTTTGATGAGGTCGAAGTAGATTAGCCTCTAATTTTAAGCGTGCTGTCTGAAAGATAGAATAAAACCTACTAAAGAGGTGGGTTATGGGCATCATTTGGCATTATCAATACGAAAGAATTTATCTTCAGAAGTCAAAAATAAAACTGTATCTTTTTCCAAATCAGGATAATCTTTAATTTTATCGTTAATAATAGGAATAATTAATTGGCCATTTTGTTGATTTGCCAAGTTGAATAATACAGAAATCTTCTGAATATCAACAACTTCGATTTTATCTTGAGTTGCAAATAACGGTCTTCTAAGGTTTTTATCATTGCAAAAGGCCATATAAGCTAAATCAAAGGCCATTACTACTGCTTGTTTTTCTCCTGAGCCTGGGTTGTGGTTAAACTCATCTATTTGAAATTTAAATATGTTAGTATCTTTAGTTAGGTTGAATGACAACAAGTATTTTTGGCCGGTTAACTGTTCGGTATATTTGGAAAAGTAGAAATTGAATATTTTCAAATTCTCATCTAGTAGTTCAGTATTTCTATGCATTTCTTCTACGAGATTATCTAATTTTTCCTTTAGTTCTTTTGATTCTCCAATGTAATGGTTTAGCTCTTCTAATAATGCGTCTGCTTCTCCCTTTTCTTTGTATTTGGTGGCAATCCTGTCGTTGAGTTTAGTGTATTCACGTAATGAGCCAGTTTGTCCTAATTTATAAAGTAGCCGATTATATTCGTCAGTCAAATAAGAACGCTCGTTTTCCAACTCAGAAATACGAGTATCGCTTTTTTGTATGCTTTTTTTAAGAAAAGCGATTTCGTTTTTCAGCATAGTATTATGAAAATTAACTACTTCATCAAAAGTCTTTGCTAATTCTTCGTTATAAAAATTTGCTTCCTCATAGAGATATTGCAAAGTACTACCGTTTGCAGATACTGCGTCACGCTCTAACCGCGTAATTCTTTCGTTTGCACCGTTCCGTTTTAAACGTTGTTCTGCCAGTAATTGTTCGTTTTTGTTTAATTGAATTTGAATATTCTCTAATTGCGCCGCTTCTTCGTCATATTTATCGGAAATATTAAAAGCATTGCGCTGAGCTTCTAAATCATAAAGTTCACCTTCAATCAAATTGATTCGTTGCTTCAATGAGCTAATGCTATTACGCTTTTCCAATACGTAAAGTGCATTTTCTATACTTCGCTGTTGCTTCTCTACTTCGGATTTTTTACTTAACAGATTTGTTTGATTAAAGCCGAATAAAAACAGATGAATTTTTTCATATTCAACATTTTTGCAAAAACTTCCATTGAAATATAATATCTTATCAATTTGGTTGTCCCGCTGGCGGATAAATTTTCCAAGTAATTGGCGTAGAGTAGGTTTGGGGTCGGTAAAATTAAACAAAAGCTCTTTCAGCTTTAGGTCAAACTCTTCGTGCTTGTATTTTTTGCCATCAATATAGTTAGTAATTTTGCTTCGAGCGGTTAGATCAAGACAACGTTCGATAATGATTTCATCGGATGCATCAAAAGAGTGTGAAAGTGTAAGTTTGAATGTAGGTTTTTCTTTTTTGAGAAAATCAACAACTAGGCGGTTTTCTGTTTTAAATTCAGAATCGGTGTAAATAGCTTTTGCGTCTTTACCTGCCAAGCAAAAATCAAGACAGCGAATTAGGGTAGTTTTACCTAAACTATTGGAAGAGTTTTGTTGGTTTTCATCCGAACTGCCTAAGATGATATTAATGCCTTTTTTGAAGGTTACTTCCCTAATGGTCTTACCTGTTTCACTAGTTAGCGTAAATTTTTTTAGAAACATTTTTTTAATCTTCCATCACCATTCGAATCAATTAAGCCTGCCAGAAACAACCAGTCAAGTGTTAGCATGAATTGAGGAAAGCTGACATTCAGCTGGTTACCGTATTTTTCAAACATTTCTACAGCATAAAATGGCTCCGTGGATTCACGAAGTTTACCTATTAAATAAGCCCCTACAGAGTAAAGGCTTTTTTGGGGTTCTGTCCTATTGAGAAGCATAGTCGGATGGTGGTTTGTCAAAAATTTTGCATTCTGCAAATATATAGAATACCACAAATTCAACAGCTTTTTGTTCTTCTAGAGCAAGTCTTGTGTTCTTTCCAATTAATGCAGTTTCAATTTCGGAACAGACTTTTTCAATAATTTTATCTGCAGAACAATTAGTATTTTTGCGGCGTATCTTACGATAATAATGTTTAATATGCTGGGTAATGCTTGTTTCACATGCAGGATCTACTTCAGAAAGTATTTTGATTTGATTTTTAACATAGTGATACCCCTCCTGGAAGTCTTCTAATGGATCAAAATAAGAAATTTCATTAAAGTTAATTTTATTTTCGATGGTATAAGATTTTGTATCTATTGGAGTAAATTCTTCTCCATTTTGAGCGTTTTTATATATTCCGCTCAGCACCTTTTCAATCGCTGATAAAATATCTACATCGGTGTTTTGATAGTAAGTAATGTTATTAATAACATCCCCACCAGCTTGTATATTATTATTTCCGCTTATATCTTGCTGATGTTTTCCGCCAATCATGGTTTACCCTTTCGTTTGATAATGTTTTTCCCCGCTTGCTGATTATTATCGCCTTGAATAGATTGATTTATAATATTGTTTTTTTTATCATGTTTTGACTTTTTGAACTTAAAAAGCGTTGCAATTAGACCTATAACGGGAAAAACTACACCAACTATCCAAGCAATTGTTACTCCTATATCTGATTTAATCCATTGAATAAATTGTTCCATATTTTTTCCAAGTTCAAAGTTTTTAATACAATCTAAACTGAATACCCCATTAAAACATGTACCAGCTTTAGGGGCTGAAAACTTATTTTTTAAAATCTAAATTATTCGTAAATTCAAAAACTTTTTCGCTAATTTTCCGTGCAAAACTCGCAATATCTTTATGCGTATGTTTTAGAGTAGTAATTTGCAAACTAGTTCTTTTGGGAATTTTATCCCAAATTCCTCGTTTTTTTGCCAAGACGTATAACAATTGACCCAGATACTTCATCTCGTCATTTGTCTCAAAATAAATAATTGCTGTAACGAAATGCTCACTTTTCCGAGCTTGAATTTCAATCAACCAAAATGTCCTATCTTTATAATCAATTTTTCCTAATAATACCTTACGCCTTGTTTTGGTTTTGGAAACAAGATACGACCATTGGGCTTTATGGGTTGAATCAGTTAATGGAACAAACTCACAAGCCGGAGAGCTGGACATATAGATAGCTGCTTGAATATTTGAATATTCTTCATTCAAATGTTCGATAGCCCGTACGGAATTTTCAAAAGTTGCAGCTAAGGCATCTCTATTGTGTTTTTCGGATTGGGTATTAAATGTGCTAATGGACGCAGGTGCAATTGTAGTTTGGCCCCATGTACCTAAATCCGCGCCTAAGCCGGTTACATTCATTTGTTCATTTATAACAAGTTTCTGTGCTTTGTATTCATTAAACGGTTTTTTGGGTTTTTCAATCTTTTTACCGATCAAATCTGAAAAGCAATTTATGTTTAAGTCAAATTGTAATGTTGATACGCAAGTGTCTGATTCATATTGATTTTGGATAATGGAGTTTCCTTTGAGACTGGAAGTTCGTCCCTCTCTTCGATACTCTTTCTTTTCATCATCAGGTATATCTGTTTTCTTATCTCCCTTTCGGTTGTCATTATTCCTATCAACAGAAATATCGGGAAAAGGAGCCGAACAAGAACAAATCTCCGTAACTAAGAATCTATCAACAATTTTAATACCGCGAACCACTAAATTAGTTGAATTGATAAATGGGAAATTGGTAGATAATAATGTAGTTGGTTGTTCGTTAAAACCTATTTTTATTAGGGAGTTTTTAATCTGAAAGAATCCGGATAAAGCAATATCTGAAGTCAATATTCTTGCTAAAATAAAGGCCTCTTGATCTGTATATTGCTGTGGTAATTTAATGACTACCTTGTCTGTTTCATTATCTATCGCATATGAAATTTTTGTAATTTCTTCTGGATTAGAAAATGTTAAATGAGCTAGTCTAGTTGAACAGGCATAATAAAAACGGATAATTTCTATTACTGGAATAATTATTCCATTTTTGTAATTCTCATTTTGAATTTTTAAGCAAGAAAAAGGTACTTTTGCATCTGTTGCAAAATTTTTCTGCAACAATAGTTTGCATTCTTGCTCTCTTCCGCTTGAATCTAAATATTTTATTTTGTAATTGCTATTAATTATTTCTACTGTATTTGCATTTATTTCAATATTTTTAAGAGTAACTATATCTGTAACTGCTTTATTATTTTGAAGTTTTCCTTTTATCCAAAGAGATCCAACTCTTAAAATAGGAAGCAAGCCTATATTAACAGGAATCTTTTTTAATTGATTATATTCTGGAATTTCTCTACCAGAATTATCAAATCTAGCAAAGTTATATACAGAATTATCATGAAAGTTAACTGGGCGTAAATAGACTTCAATAAACAGGTTATTGTTATTTTTCAATTGGGAAAAAATCTTCCCTAACCTATCAATTCGCCACAATTTATTATCATGTGGGAATTCGGCAATTTCAATAACTGGTTGTTGATCCATATTTGCCCAGTCGAACTTATCGTTATAAAGTCGCAAATAGCGTAGTTCAGTCGCAAATAGCGTCAGAATTCACATCAGAATTCACATTAAACCTTAGTGGTGGCTGCAACCGCCGTGGGTTTCACGCAAAGCTTCGGCTGCTTGTTCGTCTGCGTGGTAGCTGGAGCGAACCATTGCGCCGATCGCGGCATTAGTAAAGCCCAATTCGTATGCTTCTTTTTCAAAAACTTTAAATTGGTCAGGCGTTACATAGCGTAGGACGGGCAGGTGGCCGTCTGAAGGTTGCAGATATTGGCCGATGGTAATCATCTCGATATTGTTGGCACGCATATCGCGCATTATTTCGCGTACGTCCTCGTCTGTTTCGCCCAAGCCGACCATGATGCCGGACTTTGTCGGGATATGGGGCATCATTTCTTTGTAACGGCGCAGAAGCTCGAGGGAGTGTTGGTAATTGGCACCCGGACGGGCTTTTTTATACAGGCTTGGATGGGTTTCTAAGTTGTGGTTCATCACGTCGGGCGGTGTTTCTGCCAAGATTTCCAGTGCGATGTCCAAACGGCCGCGGAAATCGGGAACAAGGATTTCGATTTTGGTATTCGGGCTGGTTTCGCGGATGGCTTTGATGCAGTCGGCGAAGTGTTGGGCGCCGCCATCACGCAGGTCGTCACGGTCGACGGAAGTAATCACGACATAGCGCAGGTTCATGGATTTAACGGATTCGGCCAAGTGTTTAGGCTCGTCAGGATCCAGCATATTGGGGCGGCCATGACCAACGTCGCAGAACGGGCAGCGGCGGGTACAAATATCGCCCATGATCATGAATGTGGCCGTACCCTTGGTAAAGCATTCGCTGATATTTGGACAAGATGCTTCTTCGCACACGGTATGCATTTTTTGTTCGCGAAGAATGTTTTTGATTTCAAAGAATTTCTTGCCCGGTAATTTGGCGCGGATCCATTCGGGCTTTTTCAATTTTTGTTCCAATGGAACAACTTTAATCGGAATGCGTGCAGTTTTATCTGCGCCTTTCAGTTTGATGCCGCGTTTGGGGTCGTTTTTTACTTCTTCACTCATGGTGATGTGTTCTTTCTGTCGTTATAAAGGCCGTCTGAAAAGCTTATCGTAGTCTTTATGACCTAAGGGCTTGTGGGTTCAGAGGGGCAGTTAAAAGATGGCGTTGGGGCTGAATATTTTCAGACGGCCTTATGCCAGCTCTTTTTGTAAATGCTTGGTCAGTTTGTCTGCAACTTCTGCCAAACTGGGTGCCGGAGAGACATAGTCGGCAATTTGGGTCATTTCCATACCGGCATAACCGCAGGGGTTGATATGGGTAAACGGACTTAAATCCATGTTCACATTAAGCGCCAAGCCGTGGTAAACGGAGCCGTCTTTGATACGCAGGCCCAGGGAAGCGATTTTACGCTCGCCGACGTAAACGCCGGGACGTTTGGGATCTGCGGCTGCTTCGATGCCGTATTCTGCCAAGGTGGCGATGATGCTGTTTTCAAGTGCGGAAACGATATGGCGGACGCTGGTTTTACGGCGTTTGAAATTGATCATCGTATAGACAACCAGTTGACCGGGGCCGTGATAGGTAATTTGACCGCCTCTGTCAATTTGGACAACGGGAATATCGTCGCGAATGAGGAGGTGTTCGGGTTTTCCGGCCAAGCCTTGGGTAAATACGGGCGGATGCTCGACCACCCATAATTCGTCTTCGGTGTTTTCGTCACGCGAGGCATTAAATGCCTTCATGGCTTCGAAAGTCGGCAGGTAATCGACCAAGCCTTTGTGCACGATTTTCATTACAGCACCACTTTTACCAATTCGTGTGAAGTCAGGTCGCGGTAGATATTGTCGAGCTGCTCTTGGTTATCGACATTTACTTTGACGGTTGCGCTGGTGTAGTTGCCTTTGCTGCTTGGGCGCGTAGTAATGTGGTGCGGCTCGGTATCGGGAGCGTGTTTGCGCACGGTTTCCAAAATGGCGGATTCAAATTCGGGATGAACTGCGCCCATAACTTTCAAGGGGAAAGTGCAGGGGAATTCAATCAGTGATTTTTTTTCAGTTGAGTCTGTCATGGTTTACTGCCTTGTTTGGTTTGCTCGGGCCGTCTGAAAAGTTTTCAGACGGCCCGAAATCCGATATATTTTATCGTAAACGTCCATATCGGGCTATTAAAAATGATGTTTTCGAAAATAGGTGCGGATAAGCTGTTTTTCAAGTCTTGAAATGCAGCGCTTCAGCCCAATTTTGAGCTACATTCTGATTTAACAATGATTGAGATTTCTAACTATGCCGATAAAAGACAAATATTTTGAGGAATACAGTGCGCTGGCTACCTTGCCTTTACGCGATGTCGTGGTGTATCCGCATATGGTATTGCCGCTGTTCGTCGGTCGTCCTAAATCGATTGCGGCCCTTGAGGCGGCAATGGCCAATGATGATCCGGTTTTCCTGTTGGCCCAGCTTGACCCTAATACAGAAGACCCTAAAGCTGAAGATTTGCACCAGACCGGTACAGTCGCCCAAGTTTTGCAGGTTTTGAAGCTGCCTGACGGTACCGTTAAAGTATTGGTAGAAGGTATTCGTCGTGCGCGTGCGTTGACGGTTGATGAAACAGGCGGATTGTTTTTGTCTCATGTTGAGGCGATTGATGAGAATAGCGACAAAGACAATCCTGAAATTGAGGCCTTGCGCCGTACTCTGCTGACTCAATTTGAGCAATATGCGAAGTTGAACAAAAAAATTCCTGCCGAAGTTATCAGCACCATCAGCAGTATCGATGACAACAGCCGTCTTGCCGATACTATTGCCGCGCATTTGCAGCTGAAATTGGAGCAGCGTCAATATGTGCTGGAGACTGCCGGTATTGTTGACCGTTTGGAATTTCTACTGGCGCAGTTGGAAGCCGAACTCGACATCATGCAGGTTGAGAAACGCATCCGTGGCCGCGTGAAACGTCAAATGGAAAAATCCCAACGCGAGTATTACTTGAATGAGCAAGTGAAAGCGATTCAGAAAGAGTTGGGCGAAGAGGACGAGCGCGACGAGCTGGATGCGCTGGAAAACAAAATCAAAGAAGCAGGCATGAGCAAAGAGGCTGAAGAAAAATGTCTGTCTGAATTGAAAAAACTGAAAATGATGCCGCCGATGTCTGCGGAATCTACTGTCGTGCGCAACTATATCGATACTTTGCTTGAGCTGCCGTGGAAGAAAAAATCCCGTGTCAGCAAAGATATTGCCAAGGCTGATTTGATTTTGAATGCCGACCACTATGGTTTGGAAAAAGTCAAAGAGCGCATTTTGGAATATTTGGCTGTTCAAAAACGTATGGACAAGCTCAAAGGCCCGATTTTGTGTCTGGTTGGTCCTCCGGGGGTGGGTAAAACTTCCTTGGGTGAGTCGATTGCCAAAGCCACAGGTCGCCAATATGTGCGTATGGCCTTGGGCGGCGTGCGTGATGAAAGCGAAATCCGAGGCCACCGCCGTACCTATATCGGCTCTATGCCGGGCAAAATCCTGCAAAACATGGCGAAAGCGGGTGTGAAAAATCCATTGTTCCTGCTGGATGAAATCGACAAGATGGGCAGCGATTTCCGCGGTGATCCGGCCAGTGCATTGCTTGAAGTGCTGGATCCTGAGCAAAACAACAAGTTCGCCGACCACTATGCCGAAGTCGATTATGATTTGAGCGATGTGATGTTTATTGCCACTTCAAACAGCTTAAATATCCCGACTCCGCTGCTTGACCGTATGGAAATCATCCGTCTGTCCGGTTATACGGAAGACGAAAAAATCAATATCGCCATGCAATACCTTGTGCCGAAACAAATGAAGCGCAATGGTGTGAAAGAGGGCGAGTTGGTGGTTGATGAGAGTGCAGTGCGCGATATTATCCGTTACTACACCCGCGAGGCCGGTGTCCGCTCGTTGGATCGCGAAATTGCCAAAATCTGCCGCAAAGTAGTGATGCAGGTTACTTTGAATGAGGACAAGAAAAAAGCGTCCAAATCCAAAACAGTAAGCAAGGCCAAGCCTAAAGCGATTAAAGTTACTGAGAAAAATCTGCATGACTATCTGGGCGTGCGCCGTTTCGACTAT
This sequence comes from Neisseria sp. HMSC067G12, assembly GCF_001812725.1. NCBI lineage: Bacteria > Pseudomonadati > Pseudomonadota > Betaproteobacteria > Neisseriales > Neisseriaceae > Neisseria > Neisseria sp. HMSC067G12. Next base: position 156,403 of record NZ_KV810226.1, read on the forward strand.
GGTGTGGCCGAAAGCGAAAATCGCATCGGTCAGGTAACCGGTCTGGCTTGGACCGAAGTCGGTGGCGAGTTGTTGACCGTTGAGGCGGTTGCCTTGCCGGGCAAAGGTACGATTCAATGTACCGGCCAACTGGGCGATGTCATGAAAGAATCGGTATCGGCCGCATGGTCGGTTGTCCGTTCACGTGCTGAATCAGTGGGTCTGGCTCCTGATTTTTACGAGAAGAAAGACATTCACGTCCATGTACCTGAAGGTGCGACGCCGAAAGACGGTCCGAGTGCAGGTATCGCCATGACTTTGGCGATGGTTTCTGCCTTTACCAAAATTCCGGTGCGTGCAGACGTGGCGATGACCGGCGAAATCACTTTGCGTGGCGAAGTCTTGCCGATTGGCGGTTTGAAGGAAAAACTACTGGCTGCTTTGCGCGGCGGGATCAAGCATGTATTGATTCCAAAAGACAACGTCAAAGATTTGGAAGAAATCCCTGAAAATGTCAAAACCGGTCTGACCATTCATCCGGTCAAATGGATTGATGAAGTGTTGGCTTTGGGCTTGGAAACTCAGCCTGAGCAATGGGCGGCTGAATTGGCGGTTGCCGAGACCCCGCAAACTTCTAAGGCGAAGTCAAGAACAAAAGCAACCAAGCATTAAGTAGGCCGTCTGATGTTGCAAAAAATGTGGTTTTGCCCTGAATGCCACAAAAATAGGGCAATTCCACATCTTTTACTTGACATGATAATTTCAGAATTGCTATAAAGTGCGTATGTGCTTTAAAAGTGCTTAAGCCCCGAGTATTCGGGCATTTCATCATTTTTTACGATAGGAAGGGACTAATTGTGAACAAGTCTGAATTGATCGAAGCAATTGCTCAAGAAGCCGGCATTTCCAAATCTGCTGCGCAAAAAGCTTTGGATGCTACTACTAATGCCGTAACCAACGCGTTGAAAAACGGCGACACTGTTACTCTGGTCGGTTTCGGTACTTTCTACGTCGGCGAACGCGCCGAACGTCAAGGCCGCAACCCTAAAACTGGCGAGCCTTTGACTATTGCTGCCGCTAAAACTCCTAAATTCCGTGCCGGTAAAGCATTGAAAGACGCTCTGTAATTTAGAGTCTTTCCCTGAATGGGAATAAAAAACCGATTTGATTCGGTTTTTTATTTTGAAGGCCGTCTGAAAGTTTTCAGACGGCCTTTAGTTTATTGAGTGTATAAAAAGGCTGAAATCCTAATGATAAAAGGATTTCAGCCTTTTTAGTTTATCTTGTTACATTTGATTTTTACATTAATAAGATTTATCATTAGCAAAGAAAATAACAATACTTAAAACAAACCGCACTTATTGAAAGAAGTAGCGAATAGCCACTCATAACCAACCTTTCAAATGTGCACACATTCGTCATACTTCTCACATTTCTAATAATCTGATTTTTTAAAACAAATGAAAAGAGAGGCTTATGTCTACCATTCCTTTGTCGCGCCTGAAAAAAGGCGCAGTCGTACATATTGATTCCATCGTTTCCAATCCTGTTTTTGGTGATTTGGATACCTTGGTAACCCGTCGCCTTGCAGATTTGGGTTTTTCCAGCGGAATGCCGTTGCAAGTGATTGCAGTGGGTGGTTTTGGGAGAGGCCCGTTTGCGGTACGTTTGGGTAACCAATCTCAATTTTCCCTACGTTTGGAAGAGGCCGGGAAGATTATGTGTCGTATCGTTGAGGCCGTTTAAGGCCGTCTGAAAGAATAAGGAAAAATGATGGAACTAAGCTATTTTGCCTTGATTGGCGCGCCAAACTGCGGCAAAACCGTTTTGTTCAACGGTTTGACCGGCTCACATGCCAAGGTTGCCAATTATCCGGGCGTAACTGTCGATAAGCGCGAGGGCGCCTTCCTCGACGACGAGGCCGTCCGCATTATCGACCTGCCGGGCACATACAGCCTACGCACGACCAGCCCCGACGAAGCGGTGGCGAAAGATGTAATGGTAGGCAAGATGGGCATTCCGCCCGATGCCATTATTGCCGTTGCCGACGCGACCAACCTGCGTATGACCCTGCGCATGATTTTGGAACTGAAAACGCTGGGGCTGCCTATGGTGGTGTCGCTGAATTTGAGCGACGTGGCCCGCAAAAGGGGCTTGAATATCGACGCGGCCAAACTGAGCGAGTTGTTGGATGCACCTGTTTTGGAAACAGTTGCAGTAAGCGCGTCGGGCGTACAGGCTGTACGCGAAGCCGTGGCGAAGCTGCCGCGCAAACGCTCTTTCCCCGCAAACCCCGCCTCTGCCGAACGCACGCTCGATGCGCTGGATAGCGACAAACTTTATCAAGAAGTCGAATCGATTTTGGCACAAGTGGTACGCACCCAGATGACGCTGCCCGCATGGCACAAAAAACTCGACGACATCGTGCTGCACCCCGTCTGGGGCATGATTATGCTGCTGGTCATCCTGTTTATGGTGTTCCAAGCGGTTTACACATGGGCGGCGCCGATTATGGACGCCATCGAAGGCGGCTTTACCGCGCTGGGCGAATGGATAGGCGCCAACATGGAGCCGGGCATCCTCAGCGACTTGCTCGTCAACGGCGTCATTGCCGGTTTGGGCAGCGTGTTGGTGTTCCTGCCTCAGATTACGATTTTGTTCGCCTTCATCCTGCTTTTAGAAGACTCCGGCTACCTGCCGCGCGCAGCGTTCTTGTTGGACAACCTCATGGCAAAAAGCGGTCTGTCAGGACGCTCGTTTATCCCGCTTCTGTCGAGTTTCGCCTGTGCCGTTCCCGCCGTGATGTCGGCGCGTACGATTAATGACCCGCGCGAACGTCTTGTTACCATCGCCGTCGCCCCGTTGCTGACCTGCTCCGCGCGGCTGCCCGTGTACGCGCTGATTATCGCCGCCGTCATTCCTAATCGCACGGTAGGCGGGATTTTCAACCTGCAAGGGCTGACACTGTTTATCCTCTATCTCGCAGGCATCCTGTCTGCCGCCTTGGCAGCGTATATCATGAAACGCTTGGCGCGTATGAAAGGCAACGTGCAACAATTCCCACTTTTGATGGAATTGCCGACTTTCCGTACGCCTAACTTCAAACACATCATGACCAGCCTGTGGGATAGGGTAAAAGCCTTCCTGAAACGCGCGGGTACCATCATTTTTGCGTTGGCCGTGGTTCTGTGGGGCTTGGTAAGCTGGCCGCAACCGCCTGAAGGCGCAACCGGTGCAGCCATCGATTACAGCTTGGCAGGTACGCTTGGTCATGCTATTCAGCCGTTGTTTGCACCTTTGGGCTTTACGTGGGAAATGTGTATTGCCATGATTCCGGGTATTGCCGCGCGCGAAGTGGTCGTTGCCGCATTGGGTACCGTTTATGCCGTCAGCGCATCGTCTGAAGATGCCGTACAAAACGCACTGATTCCCATCATACACAACAACTGGGGCTTGCCGACCGCCTTTGCCTTCTTGGCTTGGTATGTGTATGCTCCGATGTGTGCCGCGACTTTGACCGTGATTAGACGCGAAACCAAATCCACGAAAAATATGCTTATGATTACAGGCTATTTGTTCCTGATGGCTTATTTTGCCGCATTCGTGGTTTACCAAATTTCTTCAAGGATACTATCGTCATGACTCAATATATTATCGTCGGCTTGATTATGCTCGCCTGCGTATTCTTCCTCTTGCGAAAATTCGTGTTCAAACCGAAAAAACGCGACTGCAGCAGTGGCTGCGGCAAATGTGGTGGTTGCGGTTAAATAAAGAGGGTTAGGTAAGTAAAAGGCCATCTGAAACTGTTTCAGACGGCCTTTTTTATTGCTCTATGGCTTTTCAGATGCTAAACTAGTATTTAGAGCTTAGCACCAGGATTTATTGAACGGGAAGTCTGAAATGTCCGGTAATGGTGTAGCGGTAGAGGACATCGTCTTCACGGGTTCCTGAACCGATATTATGGATAATCAGGGGCCTGTCTCCGATTTTTCGATCGGAGACGATACCGATATGGGGACGGTTGCCTTTCAGTTCCCAAGTTACAATATCGCCAGCTTGATAGTTTGTATCTTGAACTGCCCAGCCTTGACGCGTGAAATAAGTCATTAGGTTAGGTACGCGGCGGTGGTCAATATTGGTATCAGGTTGTTTCAAACCCCAGCGTTTCGGATAGACGGAAAAGTTGCGGCTCATGTCTTGATGAACAAGATCTTGCAAATCTATATTTTGGTCGCGCAAGGCACGGATAATGACGTCTGTGCAAACGCCTTTTGATATCGGCACATCTCCCATCGGATAAGTGAGCTTCGTGTAAGCTGGGTCGTAACGAAGGGTTTTGCCGATTTGGTTGCGCGCAGATTGTACGATTTTCGGTGATGGTCCTTTGGGTTCGGTAATTTTTTGTTGTAGGAAATCGGTATTAATACTTAGGATAGAATTGTGATGACGAGCAAAAAATACAACTGTTGTAATCAGAAGGATAGAAAGCGCAATACTGAGAACTATGGGCTTAAAGGCTATTTTGTGTTTCATGATATATGCACGGCTTAGATGTTGTCTGCATTATTATCAGATTTTTGAGTGGGTTGGCAATGCATAATGGAAAAATGGTCTTGAGCAAGTATGTACGGGCAAATAATAGATGAGTGTTATTTGGGTATTACCAAAACATTTTTTGTAAATATAGATTTTAAATTGGCATATGATAAAAGGCCGTCTGAAAACTTTTCAGACGGCCTTAGTTATTGGAGAAGGCTATTTCAATGCTTCTAACAGCTTCCCGTGTATTCCACCGAAACCGCCGTTGCTCATGACCAAAATATGATCGCCTGCTTCGGCATTTTTCACAATTTCGGCAACAAAGGCATCGAAGTCTTTGCCTACGTGCAGTTTGTCACCTAAAGGCGCGAGGGCTTCGGCGACGTCCCAGTCCACGCCACCGGCGTAGCAGAACACTTGGTCGGCATTGTTTAAGCTTGCGGGCAGGGCGGCTTTCATGGTACCGAGTTTCATAGTGTTAGAACGTGGCTCGAGGACGGCGAGGATGCGTGCGTTACCGACGTGCTGGCGCAGACCTTCGATAGTGGTTTCGATGGCGGTCGGGTGGTGGGCAAAGTCATCGTAAACAGTGATGCCGTTTACCGTGCCTTTGATTTCCATACGGCGTTTGACGTTTTTAAATGCACTTAAAGCTTCGCAGGCCGTCTGAATATCGACGCCGGCATGACGTGCAGCGGAGATAACGGCGAGGGCGTTCATACGGTTGTGTTCGCCCATCAGTTCCCACGCGACGTGTCCGACTGTTTCGCCGTGATGACGTACGTCGAACGAGCCGTCGGCATGGACGGTACCAACCTGCCAGCCTTGTTCGGTACCAAATTTTTCTACGGGCGTCCAGCAGCCTTTATCCAGAGTATCTTGCAGGCTTTGCTGTTGGCCGTTGCAGACGATGAGGCCTTCAGACGGCACGGTGCGTACCAAATGATGGAATTGGGTTTGAATGGCGCCCAAATCGGCAAAAATGTCGGCGTGGTCGAATTCAAGATTGTTCAAAATGGCGGTACGCGGACGGTAGTGTACGAATTTGGAGCGTTTGTCAAAAAAGGCAGTATCGTATTCGTCGGCTTCGATAACGAAGAATGGGGATTTTGAGTTAGGGTCTTGGCGCGGGGGTTGTGGCAGACGGGCGGAAACGCTGAAGTTTTCCGGTACGCCACCAATCAGGAAGCCCGGAGCGAGACCGGCATATTCCAAGACCCAGGCGAGCATGGAGGCGGTAGTCGTTTTGCCGTGTGTGCCGGCTACACCGAGTACCCAATGATGGTGTAATACGTTTTCAGCAAGCCATTGCGGGCCGGAAATGTAAGGCAGGCCTTTATTCAAAATGGCTTCAATCACATCCATGCCGCGTTTGGCAACATTACCGATAACGTAAATATCGGCTTTAAATTCGTCCAATTGAGCGGCATCAAAACCTTCATGTACGTCTATGCCCAAGGCTTCAAGCTGGGTGCTCATCGGCGGATACATCTTTGCGTCGCAACCGCTGACTTTAAAACCTGCTTCTTTGGCAATAGCCGCTACGCCGCCCATAAATGTGCCGCCGATACCGATAATGTGGATGTGTTTCATGATAAGACTGTCTTTGGATAAATTAATTTTAAAGCCGTCATTATAACGGAGTTTGGATAAAGAAAGGGGTCGTCTGAAAAGTTAGGCAACAACAAGAATAGGAAAAAATGCGAAGAATTGATTTTAAAAGGAGGGCGTTGAGGTTTTGCAAGTATGGGATTGGGGTTAGCCCTGCTTTGGAAAGAGTTATTTGATACGGTAAAGTCGTTCACGAAGGTCAGGTGAAGCATTGCCTCGAACTCCTCCATGCTTGATAGCGTGAAGTTTTCGATAATAGGTTTACTTGGATAGACTTTAGAGAATGGGGGGGGATTCAATTAATGCCGTTTGAAAAATAAGTCCTGAGCAAACCACGCTACGACTTATTTTCAGACGGCATTTGTATTCTGTATTTTGCGATTTCTATTAAAGCGCTGCTTCCGAGCGTTCACCGGTACGGATACGGATAGCTTCTTCAACCGGATAAATAAAGATTTTACCGTCACCGATTTTGCCAGAATGCGCGGTTTCCAAGATGGCATCAACAGCTTGATCGACTTTATCGTCAGCCAATACCAATTCGATTTTCACTTTAGGAAGAAAATCGACTGCGTATTCCGCGCCGCGATAAATTTCCGTATGGCCTTTTTGGCGGCCGAAACCTTTGACTTCGCTGACAGTCATGCCGGTAATGCCGATTTCAGTCAGGATTTCGCGTACATCGTCGAGTTTGAAAGGTTTGATAATGGCTTCGATTTTTTTCATATTGAGTCTCCTTATTTGCGAAAAGGCCGTCTGAAACATTCAGACGGCCTTTGTTCCATCAAGTTCGTTCAAATTTTATTTGAGTGAACTTATTTCTTTTTCTGAGCAGGCAGGTCGGTACATACGCCCAATGCCACTTCCGCAGCCATACCGATGGATTCGCCCAGGGTTGGGTGTGGGTGGATGGTTTTACCGATATCGGCTGCATCACAGCCCATTTCAATCGCCAAGCAGACTTCGCCGATCATATCGCCACCGTTAGGACCAACGATACCGCCGCCGATGATGCGGCCGGTTTCAGCATCAAAAATCAGCTTGGTGAAACCATTGTCGCAACCGTTGGCAATCGCACGGCCGGAAGCAGCCCATGGGAAGTTGGCTTTGGTGATTTTGCGGCCGGAGGCTTTGGCAGACAACTCGGTTTCGCCAACCCATGCCACCTCAGGAGAAGTGTAGGCAACGCCCGGAATAACGCGCGCGTCGAAGTAGGCTTTGTGGCCGGCACAGTTTTCAGCGGCAACGTGGCCTTCGTGAACGGCTTTGTGTGCCAACATCGGTTGACCGACGATATCGCCGATAGCGTAGATGTGCGGCACATTGGTGCGCATTTGTTTGTCCACTTCGATAAAGCCGCGGTCGGTTACGGCAACACCTGCTTTTTCAGCGCTGATCAGTTTGCCGTTAGGTGCACGACCGGCAGCCACCAATACGGCATCGTAACGTTGTGGCTCTTTAGGCGCATTTGCACCTTCAAAAGTAACGTAAACGCCGTCTTCTTTAGGCTCAACAGCAACAGTTTTGGTGTTGATCATGATGTTGTCAAAACGGTATTCGTTTTGTTTTTGCCATACTTTAACCAAGTCGCGGTCTGCGCCTTGCATCAGGCCGTCCATCATTTCAACAACATCCAGGCGAGACCCCAAAGTGCTGTAAACCGTACCCATTTCGAGACCGATAATACCACCGCCGATGATCAACAGTTTGCCTGGTACTTCTTTCAGAGCCAGTGCACCGCTGGAATCGATGATGCGTGGATCTTCAGGAATGAAAGGCAGTTTGGTTACGCGGCTACCTGCTGCAATGATACAGTTTTTGAAGGCAACGATTTTTTTCTCGCCGGTAGGAGTCGCTTGCTCGTACACGTCGCCGGTAGTCAGCGACACTTCCAAGTGGTGCGGATCTAAGAATTGGCCGTCGCCTTGGATAACGTCTACTTTACGGCCTTTGGCCATGCCTGCCAAACCGGTAGTCAAACGGGAAACCACGCCGTCTTTGTAAGCACGCAGCATGTCGATATCGAGTTCAGGCTCTGGGTATTTGATACCGTTGGCAGCCAAGTGACGCACTTCATCGATAACGGCAGCATTGTGCAACAGGGCTTTGGAAGGGATACAGCCAACGTTCAAGCAAACGCCGCCCAAAGTTTTGTAACGCTCGACGATGGCAACTTTCAAGCCTTCGTCAGCAGCGGCAAATGCAGCAGAATAACCGCCAGGGCCGCCACCCAATACAACTACGTCGTATTCGGCATCGGCAGAACCGCCGAATTGAGCAGCTTGAGGAGCAGGAGCGGCTGCTTTAGGTGCTTCTTGCGCAGGAGCAGCTGGTGCTTCGGCTTTAGGAGCGGCAGCCGCACCTTCGGCTTCAACGACTGCAATCAAGCCGCCTTCGGAGATTTTATCGCCGACTTTAACTTTAACTTCTTTAACGACACCTGCAACTTCGGCAGGTACGTCCATAGTGGCTTTATCGGTTTCCAAAGTAATCAGGGTATCGTCCACAGCAATGGTGTCGCCTACATTTACTTCAACCGCAATAATATCTACGTTTTCGTGACCGCCAATGTCGGGCACTTTTAATTCAACTAAGCTCATGTCTAATCTTTCTGAATGATGTTCGGACTTCTTTTTTCAGACGGCCTGAGTAAAAAGGCCGTCTGAAAATGCTCGGATTACAGAGTAATGCGGCGGAAGTCTTTCAACAGGTTAGCCAGGAATACGGTAAAGCGCATACCGGCGGCACCGTCGATGACGCGGTGGTCGAAGGACAGGCTCAATGGGCACATCAGGCGAGGAGCGAATTCTTTGCCGTTCCAAACCGGTTTAATTTGGGATTTGCACACGCCCAAGATGGCAACTTCAGGAGCATTCACGATTGGCGTGAAGCCTGTACCGCCGATACCGCCCAAGCTGGAAATGGTAAAGCATGCGCCTTGCATTTCTTGTGGTTTGAGCTTGCCTTCGCGGGCTTTTTTAGACAATTCGGTCAGCTCTTGGCTGATTTGTTTCAAGCCTTTTTGATCCACGTCTTTGATTACTGGAACAACCAAGCCGTTTGGCGTGTCTGCTGCGAAACCGATGTTGAAGTAGTTTTTCAGCACCAAGTTGTCGCCATCCAAAGAGGCGTTGAATTCAGGGAAGGCTTTCAGTGCAGCAACAGAGGCTTTAATGATGAAGGCCAATGGAGACAGTTTCACGCCTTCGCGTTCCCATTCTTTGTTCAGCTGTTTGCGGAATTCTTCCAATTCGGTCATATCCGCTTCCTCGTGTACGGTAACGTGAGGAATCACAACCCAGTTGCGAGACAGGTTTTGACCAGAGATTTTCTTAATGCGAGACAGTTCTTTAACTTCGACGCTGCCGAATTTAGAGAAGTCAACTTTAGGCCATGGCAACAAGTCCAGACCACCGCCCAAAGAGGCAGCGGCAGGTTTGCCTGCACCGCTTTGCATAACGGATTTAACGAAGGCTTTAACGTCTTCGCCCATGATACGGCCTTTCAGACCGGTACCTTTAACTTGACCCAAATCTACACCCAATTCGCGCGCCAGTTTACGTGCGGAAGGACCTGCATGGGCTTTGGCAAAAGCAGCTTCGTCAATTTTGGCAGCTGCAGGTGCAGCTGGAGCAGGCGTAGCGGCTGGTGCGGGAGCAGCAGGAGCCGGAGCAGCGGCTGGTGCAGGTGCGGCAGCTTGAGCGGCAGGAGCAGGAGCAGCTGCGGCGGAACCGGCGGTTTCTACTTCGATAATGGCAGAACCTTCAGATACTTTGTCGCCAACTTTTACAAATACGGCTTTAACAACACCGGCTTCTGTACATGGTACGTCCATAGTGGCTTTGTCGGTTTCCAGAGTAATCAGAGTGTCGTCAACGGCAACAGTGTCGCCAACTTTAATTTCAACGGCAATAATGTCTACATCTGTATGACCGCCAATATCCGGGACAACAACTTTTACAGTTGCCCCGCAAGCAGGGGCTGCGGCAGGAGCGGCAGCGGGAGCTGCAGGAGCCGGGGCTGCATCGGCAGCGGCGGCATCGGTTTCAACGGTCAGAATAACGCCGCCTTCAGAGATTTTATCGCCAACTTTAACTTTAACTTCTTTCACGACACCGGCTGCATCGGCAGGTACGTCCATAGTGGCTTTGTCGGTTTCTAAAGTAATCAGGGTGTCGTCAACGGCAATGGTGTCGCCTGCTTTAACTTCTACAGCGATGATGTCGACGTTTTCATGACCGCCGATATCAGGGACTTTGATTTCTACGATACTCATTTGAGTTCCTTTAATATTTTCAGTTTGATGCCGTCTGAAAACTGTTTCACACGGCATCGGTACAGTTTGTCTGTTCAAACCATTCAAACATTTGGTTTTCAGACGGCCTAATGTTAACAGGCCGTCTGAAACATCAATTAGCGTTTCCAGCTAGGAGCTGCATCGGCTTTAATACCATATTTTTCAATGGCTTGTTGAACGGTTTCTTTGCTGACTTTGCCCTGTTCGGCCAGAGCGCTCAATGCAGCAACGGCAACGTTGTAGCGGTCAACTTCGAAGAAGCTGCGCAGGTTGGCACGGCTGTCGGAACGACCGAAGCCATCGGTACCCAAGACGTGGTAGTCGTTAGGGATGTAGGCACGGATACGGTCAGCATAGCTGCGGATGTAGTCGGTAGCGGCAATAACCGGACCGTCATGACCTTGCAGTTGAGAAGTAACAAACGGTACTTTTGCAGTTTCCAATGGGTTCAGACGATTGAAGCGTTCCACTTCGATGGCATCGCGGTGCAGCTGGTTGAATGATGGGCAAGACCAGATGTCTGCTTCTACGCCGAAGTCGGCTTTCAACAATTCGGCACCGGCAATGACTTCTTGCAGGATGGTACCGGAACCCATCAATTGGACTTTTTTATCGCCTTTGCCGCCGGCTTTCAGCAAGTACATACCTTTCAGGATGTCTTGTTCTACGCCTTCAGGCATGTCCGGATGGGTATAGTTTTCATTCATCAGGGTGATGTAGTAGAACACGTCTTCGTGGTTAACATACATACGGCGCAAGCCATCGTGTACGATAACGGCTACTTCATATTGGAATGTCGGATCGTAAGTTACACAGTTTGGAATCAAATCTGCTTGAATGTGGCTGTGGCCGTCTTCATGTTGCAAACCTTCGCCATTCAGTGTTGTACGGCCGGCTGTACCACCCAGCAGGAAACCGCGTGCATGCATATCGCCTGCTGCCCATGCCAAGTCGCCGACGCGTTGGAAACCGAACATAGAGTAGTAGATGTAGAAAGGAATCATGGCAAAGTCGTTGTTTGCGTAGCTGGTCGCAGCAGCAATCCAGTCAGCCATAGCACCTGGTTCGTTAATACCTTCTTGCAAGATTTGACCGTCAACAGATTCTTTATAGAACATCAGTTGGTCTTTATCTTGAGGAGTGTATTGTTGGCCTTTAGGGTTCCAAATACCGTATTGACGGAACATACCTTCCATACCGAACGTACGGCTTTCATCTGGAACGATAGGCACCACGCGTTTGCCGATTTTTTTGTCTTTCAACAAAGTAGACAGGATGCGGACGAAAGCCATGGTGGTTGAGAATTCACGGTCACCGCTGGATTTCAGTTGAGTCTCAAATGCTGACAGTTCAGGCACTTCCAGAACTTCTTGGGTAGGTTTGCGTTGAGGCAGGTAGCCACCCAAAGCTTCACGGCGTGCATGCAGGTATTTGTATTCTTCGCTGTCGGGAGCAAAAGTCAGGTAAGGCAGGTTGCCACTGTCGATTTGCTCGTCGGTAACAGGAATGTCAAAGCGATCACGGAATTGTTTCAGAGAAGCTTTGTCCATTTTCTTGGCTTGGTGAGCAACGTTTTGACCTTCGCCGGATGCACCCATGCCGTAACCTTTAATGGTTTTAGCCAAAATGACAGTAGGTTTGCCGTCGGCGTGGTTCACTGCGCGGTCGTAAGCGTTGTACACTTTTTGAGGGTCGTGACCACCGCGGTTCAATGCCCAAATTTGTTCATCAGTCATATCGGCGACCAATGCTTTCAGTTCAGGCGTATTGAAGAAGTGTTCGCGAACGTATGCACCGTCTTTGGATTTGTAAGTTTGGTAGTCACCGTCCAGGCACTCTTCCATACGTTTGCGCAGGATGCCATCTTTGTCTTTTGCCAAGAGGCGGTCCCAACGACGACCCCAGATGACTTTCACAACATTCCAGCCGGCGCCGGCAAAGTTGCCTTCCAGCTCTTGAATGATTTTGCCGTTACCGCGTACTGGACCGTCCAAACGTTGCAGGTTACAGTTGATGACGAATACCAGGTTATCCAAGCCTTCGCGTGAAGCCAGAGCAATAGCACCTTGGCTTTCAGGTTCATCCATTTCGCCGTCGCCACAGAATACCCATACTTTACGGCCTTTGGTTTTAGCTAGGCCGCGAGATTCCAAGTATTTCAGGAAACGGGCTTGGTAAATCGCCATCAATGGGCCAAGACCCATAGATACGGTTGGGAATTGCCAGAAGTCAGGCAACAGGTGAGGGTGAGGATAGGAAGGCAGACCATGACCGGCAACTTCTTGACGGAAGTTGTTCAATTGGTCTTCAGTCAGACGGCCTTCAACGAAAGCGCGTGCGTAGATACCAGGGGCAACGTGGCCTTGGAAGAATACCAAATCGCCTTCTTCGCCTTCACCTTTAGCTTTCCAGAAGTGGTTGAAGCCGACTTCGTACATAGTGGCGGCTGATTGGAAAGATGCAATGTGTCCACCCAATTCCAAATCTTTTTTACCTGCGCGCAAAACGATAGCGGCAGCGTTCCAACGAACGAATGCACGGATACGGTGTTCGATGTTTTGGTCGCCAGGGATGCCTTTTTCGTCTTCAACGGAAACGGTGTTCAAGTATGGAGTAGTGGTGCCATGGGGCATACGGATGCCTTTGTCACGGCTGTATTTGACCAAACTTTCCAGCAGATACTGGGCGCGTTCGCTGCCTTCATATTCTAAAACAGAGCTTAACGCGTCTAACCATTCTTTGGTTTCAATTGGGTCAACATCGTGTAATTGGGTGGACATAATATCTATCCTTGTGTTGAGTGTTTTTCAATGACGGAGTATTACTCCGATATTTTCGTTTGTGAACATATATGAGTTAAAAACGAAAATTCCTAGAGTCAAATTCGAAAAAGTCTTAATTACTGAAATGTTTTCAATACGTTATAACCGTTGATGAAAAATCAGAAAGAATAGAACTTTTTGCGAACCGGCCAACCTGCAAATGCTATCAGTAATTGGGCAAACTGGCAAATCATGCTGTAGATATTGATAGGATGTAAAGGTTAAAATAAGATTTTTTAAAAGAGTTATGGAGCTTGTTTTTAAATCGGGATATTGAGTGGATACAGTAAAAAAGCATCAGATATTTGAGTAAATGGATTCGAATACGAAAAATATTTTTCAAATTTCGTTTTAAATTGAAAGTTTATATTGGATTTAGGGTTTGAAAGAGAAAATTTAGATTATCTGATTCTTTACAAAGAGAATAGGCCGTCTGAAGACTTTAAAGAGATTAAGAGGAAATGGGATTTGAAGATGATAATTATTTAGGAAGAGTAAATGAAAAAATGACATGTACAGGCTTTTAGTTTAGCTCTGAACATGTCATTTATGTAGGAAGTTAGAATTTCAGACGGCCTTTAAACTGCAGAGGATTTTTGGGCAAATTGCTTCCATTGAGCTAAAAGCTCTTTGAGAACATCTTGCTGCTCATGTCCATGTTGGATGGCTTCTTGCAGCCAAAAACATGCGTTATTGATGTCTTTCTCTACACCTAGGCCGTGGTAATAGAGACAGGCAAGATTATATTGGGCCATTGTATCCCTTTGTTTGGCTGCAGCTTCAAACCATTTTGCAGCTTGGGCATAGTCGACAGGTACACCTTGTCCACTGTAATACATCATGCCAAGATTGGTTTGGGATTTGCTGTGTCCATGTTCTGCGGATTGATGGTATAGATCCAGTGCTTCAGCGTAATTTTGTTGACGTTTTAAGCCATAGTGCGCTGCAAATGCCAGTTTGTATAGGCGCTCGGCCTCTTGACGTTGGAGGGCGATTTCTTTGGTTAACTCATAGTTTTGCTGGTTATTCAACGCACTGTCAGATAGAAGTTTTTGGTAAGCGACAAGATTGCCTAAGTCGGCTGCGCGTTGATAATACTGACGGGCGGTGTTTGCATCAACTGCTCGTCCCAATCCGTAGCGATGGATATCTCCCAAAAGGCGCAAGCCTTCCGGATCATTTTGGTCCGCAGCAGACTTGGCGTGTTGATAGGCTTTTTGAGGGTTTCGCTCGGTGTTTTTTCCCAAAAGATAGATTTCGGCAAGTGCTACATGCGCATTGCTGTCACCTTGTGCGGCAGCTTTTTCAAACCATTCCAATGCTTCAGCAGGATTTGATGCGACTAAGAGTTCTGCAAGAGAAGTTTGCGCCGGAACAATGTCGTAATTGGCGGCAATGCGTAAATGTTCGATTGCTTTTTCAGGATTTTGTGCGACACCTTGACCCAATTTATATTGAAGACCAAGTTGCCAGTGTGCTGCAATAAACCCCTGTGCGGCAGATTGCTGGTAGAGTTTATGGGAGTATTCTAAATCAGGGGTGCTTGAGTATTGGTAGTGTTGGGCTAAGAAATATTGCGCCTGAGGGTTTTGTTGCTCGGCAGCTTTCAATGCCCATTTGACTGCTTCTTGGTCATTGCCGCTATCCGCATATAAACGCATCAGGCGCAGCTGGGCCGGGACCAAGTCTTCTTTGGCAAGTTCTTGATAGGCTGAAATAAGCGTTTCTACTTCTGCGCCGTTATTTTCTTGTAATTGGAGAAGATTGTAGCGGGCATAGGGATGACCGGCTCTTGCCGCTTGTTTTAAATATTCAACTGCAATTGCTAAATCTTGTTCGTTTTCTTGGTTTTCGAACAGGCATCCTGCCAGCTGAAATGCAGCCTCAACATGCCCGGCTTCTGCTGCTTCGCAGAGCAATGGGATGGCTCGTGCAAAGTCAGGTGGGTCTTGAGTGATTAATTTTTCTGCTAGCAGAAAAGATTCTTCATATTGTTGAGCATTCATCGGTTTGCTTTTATATTTTGTGAAGGATTAGGAATAAAATAATCGGCCGACAGGGTGCGGTCGTTATGATTTTGTAATTTTGAGGTTATTTACAAAAACAGGCAACCGTATTTGTACTTTTATACTTAGAATAATGGAATAATTTTTTTTATGCTGCATAAATACAACAGAAGGATATGATAAAGTGGGTTGAGAAAATACTTCTGCTGTTTATTCAGTTTAAATTATTTATCATCCGGTTTTTTACGCCACAAAACAAGTAATTTGCCAATATGTTGCACCAGTTGAGCACCCAGTGTTTCACACAGGGCATCACAAATTTCAATACGTTCAGCACGATCATCGCCAAAAACACGGACTTTAATCAATTCGTGCGCTGTCAATGCGGCATCGGTTTCTTTGATGACCGAGTCGGTCAAGCCTTGTTGTCCAACCATAACGACAGGGTGGAGGTGGTGTGCTTGGGCTTTCAAGGCCAAAATTTCTTTGGTGCTTAATTTGTTGTCGCTCATATTAATAAGTATCCAATTCAAAAGAATAATGGCTATATTGTACGCGATTTAGAACATTTACGGGGGAAATAACGTACAATGCTGATTTTAACTTAAGCATTTCAAATCAAGATGGCTGTACGCTCAAAATCTTCAAAAGCATGGCTGCATGAGCACGTCAACGATCATTATGTCCATATGGCACAAAAGGACGGATATCGTGCCAGAGCGGCTTATAAATTATTGGAAATCAATCAAAAAGATAAATTAATCAAACCAGGTACGGTTTTGGCGGATTTGGGCAGCGCGCCGGGTAGTTGGTCGCAGGTGGCGGCCAAGCTGGTCGGTAAAACAGGGGCGGTGTTTGCTTTGGATATTTTACCGATGGATGCGATTGATGGTGTGTCGTTTATTCAGGGCGACTTTAGGGAAGATGCTGTTTTGGAACAGTTTGAAGCCTTATTGGATAATCGTCCGTTAGACCTTGTAATCTGCGATATAGCACCCAATATGTCAGGCAATGCCGTAACAGACCAGGCACGCAGTTTTTATTTGTGTGAACTGGCTTTGGATTTTGCCTCGCAGCATTTGAAACCCGGAGGCAGTTTTTTGGTGAAGGTGTTTCAAGGCGCGGGCTATCAGGAATATACGGCGGCAATGCGCGAAATTTTTGCCAGTGTACAAACTCGAAAGCCGGATGCTTCCCGCAATCGTTCCAGTGAGATTTACCTATTAGGCAAAAATAAACGCTGACAATGTAGGGTGGGTGCTTTAAAATTCTTTCCCTTGATTTTATTTATTTTGTAACCATGGAGCCTGTTCAGTGGGGAATACCATTAAAAACATATTAGTCTGGGTAGTGGGTGGTGCTATGCTTTTAGCAGCATTCAATGCACTCAGCGATAAGCAGGAAGATAAACAGCAAATCGAATATTCTCAATTTATTCAGCAAGTTAATAGTGGCGAAGTATCCAATGTCAATATTGAAGGATCTGTTGTCAGCGGCTATCTGATTAAAGGTGAGCGCACCGATAAAACTGCCTTCTATACCAATGCGCCTTTGGATGACAACTTGGTTAAAACACTGTTGGATAACAAAGTACGCGTCAAAGTGACTCCGGAAGAAAAACCAAGCATGCTGGCCAGTCTGTTTTACAGCCTGCTGCCTGTTTTGTTGTTGATCGGTGCATGGTTCTACTTCATGCGCATGCAAAGCGGCGGTGGCGGTAAAGGCGGCGCCTTCTCTTTTGGTAAAAGCCGTGCGCGTTTGTTGGATAAAGATTCCAATAAAGTGACTTTTGCCGATGTTGCCGGTTGTGATGAGGCAAAAGAAGAAGTACAAGAAATCGTAGATTATTTAAAAGCCCCCAATCGTTACCAAAGCTTAGGCGGTCGTGTGCCGCGTGGTATTTTGTTGGCTGGTAGCCCTGGTACGGGTAAAACATTGCTGGCCAAAGCGATTGCTGGTGAGGCAGGGGTGCCATTCTTCAGTATCTCAGGTTCTGACTTCGTAGAAATGTTTGTCGGTGTCGGTGCGAGCCGTGTCCGCGATATGTTCGAGCAGGCCAAGAAAAACGCTCCATGTATCATCTTTATTGATGAAATTGATGCGGTCGGCCGTCAGCGTGGTGCCGGTTTGGGCGGTGGCAATGATGAGCGTGAGCAAACATTAAACCAATTATTGGTTGAAATGGATGGTTTTGAAAGCAACCAAACTGTTATTGTGATCGCAGCAACCAACCGTCCTGATGTACTTGACCCTGCGTTGCAGCGTCCGGGCCGTTTTGACCGTCAAGTCGTTGTTCCATTGCCTGATATTCGTGGCCGTGAGCAAATCTTAAAAGTACACGCTAAAAAAGTACCTTTGGATGCCTCCGTAGATTTGACTTCTTTGGCTCGTGGTACACCTGGTTTTTCAGGTGCGGATTTGGCAAACTTGGTCAATGAAGCAGCTTTGTTTGCCGGCCGTCGCAATAAAGTTAAAGTTGATCAAAGCGACTTTGAAGATGCGAAAGACAAAATCTACATGGGTCCGGAACGTCGCAGCATGGTGATGCACGAAGATGAAAAACGTGCAACAGCCTATCATGAGGCCGGTCATGCAATCGTAGCGGAAAGCCTGCCGTTTACCGATCCGGTTCACAAAGTAACGATTATGCCTCGTGGCCGTGCATTGGGTTTGACTTGGCAACTGCCTGAGCGTGACCGCATCAGTATGTACAAAGACCAAATGCTGAGCCAGCTCTCAATCTTGTTTGGTGGCCGTATTGCTGAAGATATTTTTATTGGCCGTATTTCTACCGGTGCATCTAACGACTTCGAGCGTGCAACTCAAATGGCACGCGAGATGGTAACGCGTTATGGTATGAGCGACAAAATGGGTGTGATGGTTTATGCTGAGAACGAAGGTGAAGTATTCTTGGGTCGTAGCGTAACCCGTTCTCAAAATATTTCCGAGAAAACCCAACAAGATATCGATGCGGAAATCCGCCGTATTTTAGAAGAGCAATACCAAGTGGCTTACAAAATCTTGGATGAAAGTCGTGATAAGATGGAAACCATGTGCAGGGCACTGATGGATTGGGAAACCATCGATCGAGACCAAGTTTTGGAAATTATGGCTGGTAAACAGCCTAGTCCGCCTAAGGATTACAGCCACAATGTCCGCGATGACAAAGTAGAAGAGCCTGAAGCTCCTGTTGCTGAAGCTGTTGAACCTGTTGAGCAAAATGAGGTTCAGAATACTGAGTCAGTAGAAGCAGACAAAACAGATAAATCTGTATAAGGTTTGAAACAGAAAACGGTAGCTTTTAAGCTACCGTTTTTATTTTGAAGATAAGCTAAAGGCCGTCTGAAAAGCTTCAGACGGCCTGATTTTATTTGGTTAATTACAAAACAGCCAAAGCAGCTTCGTAGTCAGGCTCGTTCGCAATTTCAGATACCAGCTCAGCGTGGAGAACTTGGTTTTGCTCATTCAAAACCACCACTGCACGGGCAGTTAGGCCGCGTAATGGGCTTTCTGTCAGTGTAACACCGTAATCGTTAGAAAAGCTGCTGCGGAATGTAGAAAGTGTCACTACATTTTCCAAACTTTCTGCGCCGCAGAAACGTGCTTGTGCAAACGGTAAATCGGCAGAAATGCACAAGACGACGGTATTGTCCAAAGACGAGGCACGTTTGTTGAAAGTGCGGACGGATTGGGCGCATACGCCAGTGTCAATGCTGGGGAAAATATTCAGCACTTTGCGTTTGCCTGCAAAGTCAACCAATGATTTCTCAGATAGGTCCGCCGCTACCAATGTGAAATCAGGTGCAACTTGGCCGATGGCAGGCAAATTGCCGTTTGTAGAAATAGGTGAGCCTTGGAAAGTAACTTGGGCCATGATTCAGTCCTTGTGTCAGGGGGAAAATAGGATGGTCAGGAGTTTAGTAATGACGGCGACGGAAATAGAACATGCCTTCGCTGTCAATTTCTAAAATATAGCGGCCGTTTTGTACGGCGGCATAGCCGCTTTTTCCTTCGGTATAAGGCTGCAAAGCAGCGTGTGAAATCAGATAGTCGGTCAGTTTGCTGCCGTCTTGGGCAATATTGTCCACCATTTTTGCAAAGGCAGTGTGGCAGACGCCGTTGGCTGACCAGCCGACTGAAACGCCTTTTTCATTTTTTTCCATGCATTGGCCGCTGATGACTTCTAAGTCGGTAGGGTGCTTGCCAAGCAGATTAATGACACCACCCTCTATGCCGTTAATCGGATAGGTGCGTTGTTTCTTACCTTCTTTGGTTTCGCCTTCTTGAGCTGTGCCCAAATCCAAACCGGCTATGGCTTGTTCATCGATGTATTTGACTTTGAAGGTAGGCTTGGGCGCTTTGCCTGAAGCAGCATCATTGGCTGCAGTATCTTCAGATTTACCGCCACAGGCAGCCAATGAAAGGCTGAGCAAGATAAGGGGGAAGGTTTTTTTCATATGAGAAACCCTAGAAAACGATTATATTTCAAATGATAAACGATATTATGGCCGTCTGAAATATTCAGACGGCCTTACTATTATTATTTCAACGGACGAATACCTACCGCATCGCGTACTTTATCCAACAATTCGCGTGCTTCTTTACGCGCTTTTTGTGCGCCGGCCTGCAAAATGTCTTCAATTTGAGAGGGTTTGGCTGTCAACTCATTGTAACGCTCGCGGGGTTCTGCGAGTTCGGCATTGATTTTTGCACCTAAGAGTTTCTTAGCCTCACCCCAAGCAAGGCCTTCGGCCAGCATTTGCGTGAACTCGGCAGTTTCAGACGGCGTGGAGAAGGCTTTGTAGATTTCAAACAGAGGACTTTCATCAGGCTGTTTCGGCTCGCCGGGTTCTTTCATATTGGTGATGATTTTGTTGACCGATTTTTGGGTTTTCTTGTCGTTTTCCCAAAGCGGAATGGTATTGCCGTAGGATTTGGACATTTTTCGTCCGTCCAAGCCGACCAAGAGTTCGACATTTTCGTCAATTTTTACTTCAGGCAAGGTGAAGAGTTCTTGGAAGCGGTGATTGAAGCGACCGGCAATATCGCGTGCCATTTCAACGTGTTGGATTTGGTCGCGACCGACTGGAACTTCATGGGCATTGAACATAAGGATGTCGGCAGTCATGAGGATAGGGTAGCTGTACAGGCCCATTTCCACGCCGTGATCTGGATCTTCCTGACCGTTTTCGGTATTTGCCTGTACTGCAGCTTTATAAGCGTGGGCACGGTTCATCAAGCCTTTTGCAGTGATACAGGTCAGAATCCAGTTCAATTCCATTACTTCGGGAATATCGCTTTGACGGTAGAAAGTGGTCTGTTCCGGATTGAGTCCGCAGGCGAGCCATGTGGCAGCAACAGCTTGAGTAGATTGATGAATCATTTCCGGCTCATGACATTTGATGATGCCGTGATAGTCGGCCAAAAAGAGGAATGATTCGGTATTGGAATCTTGCGCCGCGCGGATGGCCGGGCGGATGGCACCGACGTAGTTGCCCAAGTGGGGAATACCTGTTGTGGTAACGCCTGTTAAAACTCGTTTTTTGCTCATGAAAGTATCCTTCGGCACAAAGGCCGTCTGAAAATAAATATGGTGCCGATTATACCTGATTATTCTTGATTTTTCAGACGGCCTTTTGAGTAAAGAGTAGATGGATAATAAAAGTTATGCACATAAAATCATAGAAATAAAACGTTATAAAACAATAATATAGTAAAAATTGTTGATTAATGGGATAAATGGCTCTTGAGTTATCCACATTTGCGCTTATATAGGCTCTAACAGAATATATTTGAAGAGGAACTTAAAATGAGATTTGATAAATTGACTGCCAAATTTCAGCAAGCTCTGCAAGAAGGTCAAAGTCTGGCTTTGGCTGCGGACAGCAGCTACCTAGAGGCAGGCTTTATCTTAAAAGCGTTGCTTGACGATCAAAACAGTGGTACTGCTGCGTTACTGGCTCATGCAGGTGTGAATGTGCCTCAAGTAAAACAACGTTTGCAGCAACATTTGAGCAGCTTGCCAAAAGTATCCGGTCAAGGTGGCGATATTATGCCTAGCCGTGAGCTGCAAGCTGTATTGAACTTGATGGACAAGGCTGCGACCAAACGTGGCGATGCCTATATCGCCAGCGAACTTTTCCTGCTGGCTTTGGTTCAGCAGAATGATGCGACCGGCAAAATTTTGAAAGAAGCCGGTGCAACCGAACAAAATATCAATGCCGCGATTGATGCGGTACGAGGAGGACAAAACGTGAACGATGCGAATGCCGAAGACCAACGCGATGCTTTGAAAAAATACACACTTGACCTGACTCAACGCGCCCGAGACGGTAAGCTCGACCCTGTTATCGGCCGCGATGATGAAATCCGTCGTGCAATTCAGGTATTGCAACGCCGTACCAAAAATAACCCTGTGCTGATTGGTGAACCTGGTGTGGGTAAAACCGCTATTGTTGAAGGCCTGGCGCAACGTATTGTTAACGGCGAAGTGCCTGAATCCCTACGTAACAAACGCCTTTTGGTTCTGGACTTGGCGGCTTTGATTGCCGGCGCGAAATACCGTGGCGAATTTGAAGAACGCTTGAAAGGCGTTTTGAACGACTTGGCTAAAGATGATGGTAACACTTTGATTTTCATTGACGAAATCCATACTTTGGTTGGTGCAGGTAAAACCGACGGTGCGATGGACGCAGGTAATATGTTGAAACCGGCCTTGGCACGCGGCGAACTGCACTGCATAGGCGCGACTACTTTGGACGAATATCGTCAGTACATCGAGAAAGATGCGGCACTCGAACGCCGCTTCCAAAAAGTATTGGTCGGCGAGCCCAGCGTGGAAGACACCATCGCTATTTTGCGCGGTTTGCAAGAGCGTTATGAAATCCACCACGGTATCGATATTACCGACCCTGCTATCGTTGCCGCAGCGGAGTTGAGCGACCGTTATATTACCGACCGCTTCCTGCCTGATAAAGCGATTGATTTGATCGACGAAGCAGCCAGCCGCATCAAAATGGAGCTGGATAGCAAACCTGAGCAAATGGATAAACTTGACCGTCGCATTATCCAGCTCAAAATGGAAAAAATGCACGTTGCCAAAGAAAGCGATGACGCCAGCAAAAAACGTTTGGAACTGATAGACGAAGAAATTGACGGCCTGCAAAAAGAATACGCCGATTTGGACGAAATCTGGAAAGCCGAAAAAGCGGCGTCTTCCAGTACCGCCGACATCAAGAAACAGATGGACGACATCAAAGTCAAAATCGAGCAGGCCAAACGCCAAGGCGATTTTGCCCGTGCGTCCGAACTCGAATACGGTGAGTTGCCGAAATTGGGCGCACAGTTGCAAGCTGCGGAAAGTAACCCCGACGGCAAAAAACAAAACAAACTCTTCCGTACCGAAGTTGGTGCGGACGAAGTGGCCGAAATCGTTTCCCGTATGACCGGCATTCCTGTGTCAAAAATGATGGAAGGTGAACGCGATAAGCTGCTGAAGATGGAAGAAGTATTACACCGCCGCGTGGTTGGTCAAGACGAAGCCGTGCGTGCTGTGTCCGACGCTATCCGCCGTAGCCGTTCTGGTTTGGCCGATCCGAATAAACCTTATGGCAGCTTCTTGTTCTTAGGCCCGACCGGTGTGGGTAAGACCGAATTGTGTAAGGCATTGGCAGGCTTCCTGTTTGACAGCGAAGATCATCTGATTCGTATCGATATGTCCGAATACATGGAAAAACATGCTGTTGCCCGCTTAATCGGTGCTCCTCCCGGCTATGTTGGCTACGAAGAGGGCGGTTACCTGACCGAACAAGTCCGCCGCAAACCGTACAGCGTGATTCTTTTGGACGAAGTGGAAAAAGCCCATCCCGACGTGTTCAACATCCTGTTGCAAGTTTTGGATGACGGCCGTTTGACCGATGGACAAGGCCGCACTGTGGACTTCAAAAATACCGTTATCGTGATGACTTCTAATATTGGTAGCCAACATATCCAACAAATGGGTACTCAAGACTATGAAGCGGTGAAAGAAGTTGTGATGGAGGATGTGAAAGAACATTTCCGTCCTGAAATGATCAACCGTATTGACGAAGTAGTCGTGTTCCATGGTTTGGATCAGGCCAATATCCGCAGCATTGCGAAAATCCAGCTTAAAGGTTTGGAAAAACGTTTGGAAGTGCAACATCTGCATCTGAAAGTCGATGATGCTGCCTTGGATCTGATTGCCGAAGCCGGTTTTGATCCTGTGTATGGTGCCCGTCCGCTCAAACGCGCCATCCAGTCAGAAATCGAAAATGCGCTGGCAAAAGCATTGCTTGAAGGCAAATATGCACCTGATAGCACAATCCATGTTAAAGAAGAGGGTGGTAAGCTCTTGTTTGCATAGGATTTAAACAATGTAGTATGTTGTTGTAAAAGGCCGTCTGAAAGAATTCAGACGGCCTTTCTTAGTTATTGATTCACATCATATATTTATTATGTAATTTGATTATTCATTGAATTTTAGAGAATATTAATTGAAAATCTTGTGACATGGGTTGATAAAGAATACGATATAATTCGACCTGTTTGCCGAGGTTCTTGCTAAATATCTCATTTTATGTAATAATGCTACAATGCAGAAACTGACTAATCAAAATCTTCACATTATTTTGTCGGAACGCTTAAATGATACCGACTTTGTTCTTATTCTCAATGCATTAATCAAATTTTTGCGCCGAGGAGGTAAAAAACAGGCTTCCGAACGTTTCGATTTGATTTTATCTACTTTAAAACAAGACGATGCTTTATGCCGTCAATTCAGCCTGCGCTTTTATACTTGGCTGTCTAAAGTTCACATTTATCCTGCGCTGATTAAACTGGGTATTTTCTCGCGCCATAGTTTTACCCGGGAAATGGGCATACGGATTTATGAGCGGTTCAGTCCGTCTTATAAAGATTTTTCCAACTTGCGCGAAGTGTTTTTATATCTTTTTCATTCTGAAAACGATGATAAATGGTTGCAAACACTGAGTTTGCGACAATGGTTGAGCATGTATGAATTGTTGCAGGGTAAGGCGGATCCTGCTTTGCTTCAGACGGCCAGCCGACAGTTGGCGGATGCCCGTTTGCGAGCGGTAGAAATGCTGTCTATTTGGATTGCTTCCGAAGCGATTGAGCCAGATTTAATACGGATTGCCCCCCGTTTGTTGGAAGCGGATTCTGCATTTGTCGCTTTACAGCGCGAAATTGCGAAGATGGTGGAACACTATCGCCATAGCGAAGAAGCTTATGACACGGCGCATTTGGAGGTTATGTTTGACCAGTGTGAAAAGCAAATTGACTATTTGCGCCGTCGTGGTACCGGAGCCGGGTCTGGTTCGTCAGTAAAAGTTGCCCACTTGCTCGAACGCCTGCAACAAACCATAGACCGCCTGAAATTGTTGACCAATATTCAAATCGAAACTAGCCGTACCCGCTTAACTGTCAATCTGATGAATGCGATGATTTATGCGGCGGTGGAGCAATACAGCACCAGCCACTTGCGTAAAAGCAGTATCCGAATGCTGGCACGCAGTATTACGGAAAACAAAAGTCATCATGGCGAGCATTACATTACGCGCAACCGTAGCGAATATTTCAAAATGTTTTATTCCGCAGCGGGCGGTGGCGTAATTATTGCTTTGATGGCATTGAATAAAATCCATATTGCGTCTTTGGGGTTCGGCGAGTTTACGACTTCATTCCTTGCCGGACTTAACTACGGCTTAGGCTTTATGCTGATTCATATGCTGCACTGCACTGTTGCGACCAAGCAGCCAGCCATGACGGCGGCGAGCTTTGCCGAGCAGGTGGACTCAAATGAAGGTAGCAAAGCGGTGGACAATAAATTGGCAAAACTGCTGATTGATGTGTGCCGTTCGCAAAGTGTTGCCGTGTTTGGCAATGTATCGATTGCCATATTGTTGGCGGCGGGGATCGCTTGGGGTTATGCCTACACGCATGGTCAGCCTTTATTAAACGAGGCGGTTACAGCCTACCAGCTTAAATCTATTGAGATTTTTACTCAGCCGACCTTATGGTATGCCGCTATTGCCGGTGTATGGTTATTTTGTTCGGGTATTATTGCCGGCTTTTTTGACAATCGTTCCGATTATCTAAACCTGCGTCAGCGCCTGCCGTTTAATCCGTTGTTACGAAAAATCATGCGTCCGGAGCCACGCCGCCGTTTGGCCGCTTATATTCATAAGCATTACGGCTCGCTTATGGGCAATTTTATTTTCGGTATGCTTTTGGGGATGACCGGCTATTTCGGCCATCTTTTCGGCTTGCCGCTGGATATTCGTCATGTAGCGTTCTCTTCGGCAAATTTGGGTTATGCCGCGATTAGCGATCATGTAGATATATTCACTTTTATGCTTGGCTTGGCAAGTGTATTGGCAATCGGCATGGTGAATCTGGTGGTCAGCTTTTCTTTGGCTTTGGCTGTTGCGCTTCGTTCACGCGGCACGCGTTTGGGCAGTATGCGTAATCTGCTGAAAAGCTTCTGGAGTCAAGTTAAAGCCAATCCTTTGATTTTGCTGTATCCGGTTCAAGTGAATAACAAAGAAAACACGAAGTAAGATTGAAGAAAGGCCGTCTGAATATATACTTTTCAGACGGCCTTTTAATTTAAAAACTATAAAGATTAGGCTTGCAGAGAGGCGCGGTTTTCCAAAACTTGGTCAATCAAACCATATTTTTTAGCTTCATCGGCAGACATATAATTGTCGCGGTCGGTATCGCGTTCCAAGTCGGCCAAATCGCGATCACAATGTTTAGCGAGTAAGCGGTTCAGTTTCTCTTTGATTTTCAGCAGCTCTTTAGCGTGAATTTCAATATCGGAAGCCTGACCGGCCAAGCCGCCGCTGATGAGCGGTTGGTGAATCATGATGCGGCTGTTTGGCAGGGCAAAGCGTTTGCCTTTTTCGCCTGCGGACAACAGGAATGCGCCCATGCTTGCCGCTTGGCCCAAGCATAAAGTAGAAACATGCGGCTTGATGAAGTTCATGGTGTCGTAAATCGACATACCGGCAGTAACCGAACCGCCCGGAGAGTTGATATAGAAGAAGATATCTTTATCAGGGTTTTCACTTTCCAAGAACAGTAATTGCGCAACAACCAAGTTGGCAGATTCGTCTGTCACCGGGCCAATCAAGAAAACGATGCGCTCTTTCAAAAGGCGTGAGTAGATGTCGAATGCGCGCTCGCCGCGACCGCTTTGTTCGATAACGGTAGGGACAAGGTAATTATTGAAATCGAAGGACATTTTTGTCTCCTGTTAATGATGGAAAAGCACCAAAGCCATTTAAAGCGCTTCGGTGCTTTTGATTGTCTGTTTCAGACGGCCTTAGAGCAATTAAGCTTGTGCGCCCATTACTTCGTCAAAAGACAGCGCTTTTTCAGTTACTTTAGCTTTGCTCAGAACGAAATCAACAACGTTGCTTTCTACTGCCAAAGAAGTCGGGCCTTGCAGGCGGGAAGGCTCTGCGTAGTACCAGTCGATAACTTCTTGAGGGTCTTCGTAGCTCTCAGCGAAGTTGGCAACAACGGCTTTGATCTGGTCTTCAGTTGGCTCAAGTTTGTTTTCTTCAACCAATTTAGCCAAAATCAGACCTAAAGCAACGCGGCGTTCTGCTTGTTCTTTGAACATATCCAAAGGCAGATCTAAGTTGGCAGCGTCAGCCATACCTTGGTTAACGAAGTTTTGTTTCATTTCGTTTGCCAAGCGGGCGGCTTCTTCGTTGACTAAAGCAACAGGAACTTGCAAATCGGCTGCCTTGAGCAGGGCGTTCATTACAGATTCTTTAGTTTGTTCACCGATGCGGCGCTCAACTTCGCGGCCGACGTTTTTCTTCACTTCTTCACGCATTTTGGCAACGTCGCCGTCTTCAATACCCAGTGCTTTAGCAAAGTCAGCGTCAACTTCAGGCAAAGTAGCTTCAGAAACGTTGTTCAATGTGATGGTGAATACGGCAGATTTACCGGCAACATCTTTACCGTGGTAGTCTTCAGGGAAGTTTACGGTAACATCTTTGCTTTCGCCGGCTTTCATGCCGACAACACCGGCTTCGAATTCAGGCAACATTTGACCTGCACCCAATACGAAAGCGTAGTTTTTAGATGCGCCGCCGGCGAAAGGTTCGCCGTCGATTTTGCCTTCGAAGTCGATGATGACGCGGTCGCCGTTTTGGGCTTCGCGGTCAACATGGTTGAAGCGGGTGCGTTGTTTACGCAGGATTTCTACAGTTTGGTCAACTTCGGCATCGCCAACGGTTGCAGTTACTTTTTCTACTTCTTGGGCAGACAGATCGCCGATGGTTACTTCGGGGAAGACTTCAAAAATAGCGGCAACTTTGAAAGACTCTTGATCGTCTTGTTCTTCAACGCCTTCAAAGCGTGGGTAACCGGCAACTTTCAATTCTTGAGCGACAGCAACTTCGTAGAATTCGCGTTGTACCAATTCGTTGATAACGTCGTTTTGTGCGCTTGCGCCGTACATTTGGGCAATCATTTTGAACGGTGCTTTACCCGGACGGAAGCCGTCAACTTTTGCACGGCGTTGGGTTTGTTTCAGTTTTTTCTCAGTTTCTGCGTTGATTTTGGACCAAGGCAGAGACAATACTACTTTGCGTTCCAGATTTTCTAAAGTTTCAACAGTTACGCTCATCGTAAGCCCTTAAATTTGTTGTGTTTAAACGGTTATCCTTCTGCTCAGTATTCCGAAGAATTTCGGAAGCGTGCATAAGGTCAAAATTTAGCTGCTTAGTATAACACAATGTTTCACGAATAACATAAAAAGGCCGTCTGAAAAGTAGGAAATTCTTTTCAGACGGCCTTTGTGTTTCGATATTGTTGTTTTTTACAGCTGGTCTTTTTGAGCCAGAATTCGTCGGCTGCCGTTGATGTCTGCCGGAGAGAGAACACCGGCATTTTCAAGCGCATCTATTAAATTGGCGGCACGGTTGTAGCCGATGCGTAATTGGCGTTGCAGGGCGGAAATGGAAGTCTTGCGGCTTTCTAATACGAAGGCAACGGCTTGATCGAATAGCTCATCGCTGTTTGCGTTCGGATTAACAATATTGGTGGTTTCGATGGCTGCTTCGCCACTGAGCAGGCCTTCCACATAATTGGTCGGAGCCTGTTTTTTGACGAAATTGACGACTTGATGTACTTCATCATCGGAAACAAATGCACCTTGCAGGCGTGTCGGTTCTGCGCTGCCCGGTTGCAGGAATAACGAGTCGCCGTATTTGAGCAATTCGTCTGCACCCATTTGGTCAAGAATGGTGCGGCTGTCGATTTTGCTTTGTACGGTAAAGGCCATGCGTGTCGGGATATTGGCTTTAATCAGGCCGGTAACTACATCAACGCTTGGGCGTTGGGTGGCGACAATCATGTGAATGCCTGCAGCACGTGCTTTTTGGGCAAGGCGTGCGATTTGCTGCTCGACGGATTTGCGTTCAGTCATCATCAAGTCTGCCAACTCGTCGATGACGACTACAATCAACGGCAGTTTTTCCAGAGGCTCGGGATCATCAGGATTTAAGCTGAACGGATTGAGTAATGGTTTGCCTGCTGCTTTGGCTTGTTCGACTTTTTGGTTGAAACCGTCCAGATTGCGCACGCCGGCATGGGAAAGCAGGCGATAGCGTTTTTCCATTTCGGCAACACACCAGTTCAATGCTTGTCCGGCCTCGCGCATATCGGTCACAACCGGGCAGAGC
Source organism: Neisseria sp. HMSC067G12 (assembly GCF_001812725.1). Classification (NCBI taxonomy): domain Bacteria; kingdom Pseudomonadati; phylum Pseudomonadota; class Betaproteobacteria; order Neisseriales; family Neisseriaceae; genus Neisseria; species Neisseria sp. HMSC067G12. The sequence continues at coordinate 185,399 of NZ_KV810226.1, forward strand.
AGGTGCGGAATGCCGTCGTAAATGCTCAATTCAAGCATTTTCGGGTCAATCATAATGAAGCGGACTTCGTCAGGAGTGGCTTTGAAGAGCATGGACATAATCATGCCGTTCACACCGACGGATTTACCTGAGCCAGTCATACCTGCAACCAAAAGATGCGGCATTTTTGCCAAGTCGCCGACAACGGGTGTCCCTGCAATATCTTTACCCAAAGCAACGGTCAGTTTGGACTTGGCGTCGGTAAACACGGATGAAGAGAGGATTTCGCTCAACATCACGTCTTGGCGTTTCTCATTGGGCAATTCAATGCCCATGGTGTTTTTACCGGCAATAGTTTCTACGATGCGTACCGCTTGCAGAGACATCGAGCGCGCCAAATCTTTGGACAGGGCGACAATTTGACTGCCTTTGACACCTTGTGCCGGTTCGATTTCGTAGCGGGTAATCACGGGGCCGGAAGTGGCGGAAACAACCTGTACGCCGATGCCGAATTCAGCCAGCTTGGCTTCAATCAATTCTGCGGTCTGTTGCAATTCATCCGGATTGACGGCAACCGGTTCTTCAGACGGCATACGCAACAGGTTCATGTTGGGTTTGTGGTATTCGCCGTTGTTTTTAGGTTCTGTATCGTCAAACAGGGAAGTTTGGATTTTAGGGGGCGGCGCAACGGATACGGCAACAGTTTTACGGTTGCTGCTGCTGCCTGCCAACGGAGCAACCGGAGTGGCGGTAATGGTTTTGGCCTCTTTAACCATGCGGCGCGTATTTTGGGTTTCCAAAGCTTCGGTGCGGACATCTTCTTTTCTATTTTGGAATTGAGACAGTTTTTTCATCAGGCTGCCAAACAGGCCGCCCATATGGCTGCCGGATTTGGCCATGACTTCCAACCATGACACCTGAGCCAACAGGGAAATGGATAAAAGCAACATCACCAGCATAATCAACAGGCTGCCCGACTTACCCAACAGCCAAGCCAAGCCTGAACCTGCCAGCAAGCCGACCAAGCCGCCTGCGCCGACGGGAAGGGATTCGCTCAATGCATTGTCAAACAGGAAATGTTCGATAATCGGGCTGCACACCAGCAGGAGGAACAATGCCAAAGCGGCTACGCCGTGATTGTAGGGCTTGTGGTTTTCCTGCTTTTTCATGGGGCGGAAATTTTTGTAGAGGAAAACGCAAGAGGCGACTATCCACCACCAAAACGATAAGCCGAACAGATAATATCCGACATCGGAAAGATATGCGCCGAAGAGGCCGCCGAGGTTGGCGACATCGTTGCTTTTGGGAACGCTGCGCGACCATGCAGGGTCTTCCATGCTGAAGCTGGCTAGGGAAATGGCCAGATAAATGGTGATAACCAAGCCAAACAGCCATAAAGCATCATTAATCAAGTTAACGACATGCTCGGGACGCGCTTTTTTTTCTTCATTTTTTTGCAGCTCTTTGGCGGCTTTCAGGCGTTGGGAGACTTTATTGTCGGCTTGAGTTTGTGCTTTAGTGGATTTGCGTGTGGTCGGTTTGGCTGCCGGTTTGGTAGAGACGCGTTTTTTTGTTTGGGTTTTAGAAGATTTTGCAGTCATGAGATAAAGGCCGTCTGAAAAGACCGGGGGTAATGTGCGTAAAGGGCAAATTATACCGTATTTACTAGGCACAAGAAATTGAAACGGGCGTAATCATTATAGGATTCAGGCCGTCTGTATGGCGTGACGAAAATTTTGGAGTTCGTTTCCACCTGTTCAGACGGCCTGATGTTTTGATTGATTTGAACTTACATTCTGCCCAGTTCGCGTTGGAGGGCTTGAATGTTTTTCTCCCTATCCAAAACAGCACCTTGCAGCGTACTGATGGCCTGTTGATTGACGCTGCCGCCTTTGGCTGTCCGCGCTTGGCTCAATTGCTTTTTGGCATCGGCCAAAGCCGCGCGTTCATTCGATAACTCGGTTTCCAAAATAGAGCGGCGGCTGTTGACGCCGGAGGATTTGGGAACCGGAGGAGGAGCTGTTTCAGAAGCGGTGCGGACGGGGGCAGGTTTAGGCGTTGCTTTATGATTGGATTTTGCCGCCGTATTTTTGCTTTTTGCCGGAGCCGTTTGTGATGTCGGCGCGTTGAGTGTAGGTGCATCGCTGACCGGGGCGTCGTATCGGCTGCTGCTGTATTTGCCGACAATCGGCAAATCGTTGACGGCTTGGCAGTTGCCGCTTGGGCGCGAGGTATAGACGATCGAGCCGTTGACTTCACAGGTGTAGATTTTTGCGGCATAGGCTTGGCTGTTGAAAACGGCAAGCGGCAGCAGGGATAGGGTAAGCAGGTATTTTTTCATGATTCAGGTAGGGCTGATGCGTTGCAGTTGAGCATTTTATTCTTGTTCAGACGGCATGGGCTGCTGTTTTTTGGCTTTTGCACGGTTTTTGTTTTTGCTCGGTTTGTCGGCTTTTTTCTCTTGTTTATCGGATTTTCCCGCGCGTGCCTTTTTCTTAGGCTTTGCACTTGCACGGTCATCGGAGGCATTGAGGCTGCGGATGTTGAGGTGGTAACCGCTGCCTTGATGGCCGCTGATTTTAGGCAATTCGGCCTGTGCGCAGGAGGATTTGGGTTCGGAAGTATAGCTGCCGTTGCCGCAGGAATAAACTGCGGCGGCTGCGTGAAGAGAAATGCCCAAGAGGAAAGAGGATACGAGGAAGTATCCGGCTTGTTTGATGATTGAAGTCATGTTTTTCCGTATTGTGTTTTATTTCAGACGGCCTGATGGCTCTATTTTTATTGGGAAAACTCGGCTTCGACATCAATTTGGATTTGCTCAAGCTCTTCCTGCCATTGCAGCCAGTTTTCTTCCAGTTGCGTTAATTTTACTTTAGTTTCTGTTAATTGTGCGAGTGTCTCTTGCAATTTGGGTTTATTTTCTTCTGAATAAGCAGATTCTTGTGCCAAAAATGCTTCACAGGCCGTCTGAATATCAGTCAATCGTGCGATTTCTTTTTCGGCTTTGTCGATTTTCTGCTGAATCGGTTTGCTGCGTTTGGCTTTTTCCTGACGGATTTGTGCTTCTATGCGCTTTGTATCCTTACGGCTTTGGCTTTGTGCAGAAGCGGCGGGGGCTGCTGCGGCGTTTTCTTGTGCCAATCGCCATTGACGGTAGTTGTTCAAATCGCCGTCGAAGTTGTTCAGACGGCCTTTGTCGATAAGGAGGAAGCTGTCAGTAGTTGCTTCAAGCAGGCTGCGGTCGTGCGAAACAACAATCAATGCGCCTTGGAAACTTTGCAGGGCAAGTGTCAGGGCGTGGCGCATATCCAAGTCTAGGTGGTTGGTCGGTTCGTCAAGCAGCAGCAGATTAGGTTTTTGCCAGATAATCATGGCAAGGGCGAGCCGCGCTTTTTCCCCACCGGAGAACGGCTCAGTCTTTTGAACCGCCATATCGCCGACAAAGTTGAAACCGCCTAAAAAGTTGCGGATTTCCTGTTCGCGGACTTCGGGCGAAAGCTGCTGGATATGCCAAACCGGACTTTGGTCTGCGCGTAAGGTATCCAGTTGGTGTTGGGCAAAATAGCCGATATTGAGCTTTTCGGATCGGACGATGCTGCCGGAAAGTAAATCGATTTTTCCTGCCAATGCTTTGATAAATGTAGATTTACCGCTGCCGTTAACGCCCAATAGGCCGTAACGTGCGCCGCTTTCCAGAGACAAGGTAATATCGTGCAAAACGGTATTGTCGCCATAACCCAAGTCGGCATGGTCGAGTTTTAATAATGGATTGGGCAGGTGGGTCGGATTGGCAAACTCAAAGGAAAACTCGCTATCCAAATGCGCAGGAGCGATGCGCTCGAGCTTGGCTAGTGCCTTCATGCGGCTTTGGGCTTGCACGGCTTTTGTGGCTTTGGCTTTGAAACGGTCGATAAAGGATTGCAGATGTTTGATTTGCGCCTGCTGTTTGACGTAGGCGGCTTGTTGTTGCGCCAGACGTTGGGCGCGTTCGGCTTGATAGAAATCGTAATTGCCGCCGTATTGGGTCAGTTTTTGTTGCGACAGTTCGATGGTGTGCGTTGTGGTGGCATTCAAGAAGTCGCGGTCATGGGAGATGATGATTTGCGTACAGGGCAGGGAAGCGAGATGGCTTTCCAGCCACAATACGGTTTCCAAATCCAAATGGTTGGTCGGTTCGTCCAAAAGCAGCAAATCGGCACGGCAAATCAGTGCTTGGGCGAGGTTGAGGCGCATACGCCAGCCGCCGGAGAAGGATTTGACAGGGCGGGTATGTTCTTCTTGTGAGAAACCCAAGCCGTTAAGCAGTTTGGCGGCGCGTGCCGGAGCGGTATAGGCATCGATTTCTTCAAGTTTGGCGTGATATTCGGCTTGCTTCATACCGTCGTTTTGCGTTTCTGCTTGTGCCAAGGCCGTCTGAAAAGCCTGCAATTCGGCATCGCCTTGCAAAACGTAGTCTAAAGCGGAAATATCTAAATCCGGCGTTTCTTGAGAGACGGAAGCCAGACGCCATGTTTTCGGAATAAGGATTTCGCCGCCATCTTGAGTGATTTCACCTTTTATCAGCGCAAACAGGCTGGATTTTCCCGTACCGTTTTTACCGATTAATCCAACGCGTTGGCCGGGGTTGATTATGGCATCGGCTTTATCGAGCAGGACTTTCAAACCGCGTTGTAAGGTGAGTTTTTGAATTTCTATCATGATGGCAGGCAAGGGGATGAGTAAAACGAAAGGCGTTATTTTACCTGAAAAGAAATATAAAAGGCCGTCTGAACAAGCATGAAGACGAAAGCAACGATTTCTATTTCACTTATTCAGACGGCCTTTATGAAATGACAGTCAGAAATACTTTCAAATTGTCTGTCGTTTCAATTAAATTTGAAGATCGGCATTGTCCGCACGGATTTGGCGCAGGAATTTTTGTGTCCGCTCATGTTTGGGATGATTGAACAAATCTTGCGGGCTGCCTTGTTCGACAATAACGCCGCCATCCATCACGACGACGGTGGTTGCCACTTCCAAGGCAAATTTGATTTCATGCGTAACGACAACCATGGTCCAGCCTTCTTGTGCCAACTCCTTCATGGTATCCAAAACATCTTGCACCAATTCAGGGTCAAGCGCGGAAGTCGGTTCGTCAAACAGCATCAATTCAGGCTGAATTGCCAATGCTCGGGCAATGCCGACGCGCTGCTGTTGACCGCCGGAAAGCTGGTAGGGGTAGAGGTCAATCTTATCGCCCAAACCGACTTTTTTAAGCAATTTGACAGCCTCTTCACGCGCTTTGGCGACAGGCTTGCCTTGTACGGCAACCGGCCCTTCCATAACGTTTTCCAACGCAGTTTTGTGCGGAAAGAGGTTGTATTGTTGGAACACCATGCCGGACTTGCGGCGCAGTGCCAAAATATCGTGTTTGCTTGGTTTTTTGGAAAAATCGATGCTTAACGGCTGCGCATTGTCAAACTCGATCTGACCTTGTTCTGGCATTTCCAAAGCATTTAAACAGCGTAAAAACGTGGTTTTGCCTGAGCCGGAAGGGCCTAAGATGACAACCACTTGTCCTTTGCCGACATCCAAATCGATGCCGCGCAAAATGGTATTTTCGCCAAAGGTCTTATGGATATTGCGGATTTTAATCATGACAACTCCTTATTTGGCAACATAGCGGTCGAAACGTTTTTCCAAACGCGCCTGAATCAGAAACAGCACTTTGCAGAAACACCAATAAACCAATGCGGCTTCGATATAAACGGGTAAAAAGTCATAAGTACGGTTTGCTGTCTCTTGGGCAACACGGAAAAGCTCGGTTACCGTTACCACTGCGGCAAGCGAGGTGTTTTTGAACAAGCCGATAAACTCGTTGCTTAAAGGCGGTACGGCAACGCGGAATGCCTGTGGCGCGACAATGCGGCGGAAAGTCTGCATATAGGTCATGCCGATGGAGAAACCTGCTTCCCATTGGCCTTTAGGTACGGACAAAATTGCCGCGCGTATGGTTTCGGAAGCGTATGCGCCAACATTGAGCGAGAAGCCGATGATGGCGGCAGGAATCGGGTCGATATAGATGCCGACGGAAGGTAAACCGTAGAATACGATGACCAACTGTACCAAAAGCGGCGTACCGCGAATGACGGAAATATAAAATTCCACCAGCTTCAGCAAGCATTTTTGGAAAATGCCACCGGAGGGCATGATTCTTACCAAAGCAACGGCTACGGCAATAATCATGCCGATAACGAAAGAAGCGATCGCCAAAGGCAAAGACACTGCGAAGCCGGCTTTAACCATGGGCCAAAACGCGCTGATGAGCATATCAGCGCGTGTTTCCGTCATAAACGGCAGAGAAGCAAGGAAATTATTTAACACTGATGTCTTTTCCGAAGAATTGTTCGCCCAGTTTTTTCAGCGTGCCGTCGGCTTTCAGCTCAGTCATGGCAGTACTGAATTTAGCCAATGCTTCATCATTGCCTTTATTGACAATCAGGCCTGAGCCGACTTTTTCGTCAGCAGGGGCAGACCAAACGATTTGTACGCCGGCATTTGGGTTTTTCTTCAGGTAGTCCAATACCGCCAATTCGTCGTTCAGGGTTGCGTCGGCACGTTTTTGTTCAATCAGGGTCAGAGATTGCGCCAAGCCATCCACCGGTACGAGTTCAGCTCCTGCTGCTTTGGCTTTTTCGCCATAGTTGCTGGTCAGGGATTGTGCGGTTTTTACGCCTTTGATGTCGTCGATGGATTTGATATTGCTGTCTTTACGCGCGACTAAAACAGCACCGCTCCAGCTGTAAGGCTCGGATTTGTCAAAAGTTGCTTGACGTTCAGGGCTGGTCAGGCCGACTTGGTTGGCAACCACGTCGAAACGGCCGGCTTTCAAACCTGCCATCATGGAGTCCCATTGTGTTTCTTTAAATTCGACTTTTACGCCCAGTTTGTCGGCAACGGCGCGGGTAACTTCGACATCGTAGCCGGTCAATTTGCCGTCTTTGTCGTGGTAGGTGAAGGGTGCGTAAGTGCCCTCTGTGCCGACAGTGATGGTACCTTTGTTGTTGATACGCTCAATCAGTGAGCCGGAGGCCGCGCTGGATTGGGCCGGTGCAGAAGAAGCTGAGTTGCTGCCTTCGCCGCCACAGGCAGCCAAAACTACTGCAGCGATGGTGCCGAGTACGAATTTTTTCAACATGGATTTTTACTCCTGATTTTTAGTGTGTCATCTGGTATTAAAGCATGCATTCTAAGCGAAACTGCCCAAAATACAAAATACATCTTAGTTTCTTAAAAGGCCGTCTGAACGCTGATTTGTTCAGACGGCCTTGAGTGGTGTATCAAAATTTCGGCTTATGCAATTTCAAGCCACATGACTTGATAGGGTTGCAGTACCAAATCCTGATTCAGGGAAACGGTTTGACCGCTGATCAAATCGTGCGCTTTAAACGGCATGGCTTGCAGCGTATGCGCGCTGATGGTTTGCGGATGTTCGCTGAAGTTGCCGAATGCCAACAGCGCGTTGTTGCGCATATAGCCGATGATGTGTTTGTTGTTGGTATTGAAGGTAACCAACTTGCCGCCGTCAAAGCGCGGATTGTTTTGGCGGATGGCAATCATATGGCGCAAACCTTGGAAGATTTGACCGGCAGTGGTCGAGCTGTCATGGCGTTGGTTGTACAACTCCTCATTATAACGAGGACGGTGTGCCCAGCGGCTGTCGTCGCTCTTATTACTGTCTTGCGACCAGTCGTCATCATTGAGCGTACCGACTTCGTCGCCCAAGTAAATCAGCGGCAGACCGCCGGTACTCAGGGCGATGCTGTACAAAAGTTTGATGCGGTCAACGGCATACGGGTCATTTTGAGCCAAACCGACCAATGCTGCGGCTGTACCGCTGACACGGCAGTCGCCAGTGTTGGGGTTGTATTGGAAGGGGACGCCGCGCGCGAAGCTGCCATCAAAATGGTTGACGAAGAAACGGTTGAGGAATTGTCGGTGGTCGTAGCCGTGGATGCCGAACTGCCATGCGTCCTCATCGGCAAATGTCCAGCCGATGTCGTCATGGCTGCGGACGTAGTTAACCCATGCAGTGTGGTCGGGCAGGTTGTGGCGGTAGGTCAGTGCCTGATGGAGTAGGTTAACTTCGCGCGTGGCAAGCGTGTTCCACAACAATGCCATTTGTAGAGGGTTGTAGCCGATTTGGCATTCATCTTGGCTGATGTATTGGACAACTTGGTCAGGATGGACGATGGCTTCGGATTTGAAGAACACGGCCGGGGCGGCAATACGCATTACGGAGTTAAACGCACGAATCAGAGCGTGTGCCTGAGGCAGGTTTTCGCAGCTTGTGCCCATTTGCTTCCAAATAAAGGCAACGGCATCCATGCGCAGAATATCAACGCCCAAATTGGCAAGGAACATCATTTCGCCTGCCATAGCGCGGAATACCCAAGGATTACTGTAATTCAAGTCCCATTGGAAGGAATTGAACGTTGTCCATACCCAGCGGCCGTCTTCCAATTGCGAGAAACCGCCCGGATGTTGGTCGGGGAAGATTTCACGCAGGGTGCGGTCGTATTGGTCGGGCATCCAGCGGTCAGGGAAAATATAGTAGAAGTTGTCGTAGAGTGGATCGCCGGCAGCGCAGCGTTTTGCCCATTCGTGTTCGTTGGAAGTGTGGTTGAAGATGAAATCGACAACGGCGGAAATGCCTGCTTCGTGCAAGGCGGCAATGACATCGCGCAAGTCGTCTATTGTACCCAGTGCTGGATTGACATCGCGGTAGCTGCTGACCGCATAGCCGCCGTCGCTTTTGCCTTCAGGGCATTTAAACAGGGGCATCAGGTGTAGATAGGTCAGGCCCAATTCTTGGAAATAAGGGATTTTGGCTTTCAACCCTTGCAGATCGCCTGCGAACAAATCGACGTAGCACACGCCGCCAACCTGTTTGTTGGACAAAATCCAGTCAGGATCGTTTTCTCGCGCGATATCAATATCTTTTAAAGATGCGTTGCGTTGGGAATAGCTTTGCCATGCTTGGGCAATCAGTTGCTCCAGCATAGGGAGGACGGCTTCGTTGTTGTTGTATACGTTGTCCAGCTCGTGCATCAGTTTTGGGAAGTGTTCCTCAAGTCGTCTGTCAAACTGTTTCCAGTCTTCAGATGTCTCGATGCTTGCACGCTGTTCGGGGGTATAAATCGATAGGGTGCGTTCTTTAAGGTGATGCAAGGTCAAATCAACCTGTTGAGTCTGGGTCAACATAATGCCTACTCCGAAATTAAGGTGAAATTGTTTTGAAGCTTGGTTTCACTTCTTTTACAAATCCATGCCGATTGTGGGCGGCTAAGACTGTAATTTTGCGTCAAGAGACTGTCTCAATGATACTGGAAGTGCTTGAGTGTGCATAGAGTTTTCAAGGTTAAGAAGGATGATTTTTCAAGTGTTTGATTTTGATTAAAAGTAAGGTTGAGCATATGGAAAGCGGCCTTTTGACGAACTTATCTTTCAGACGACCTGAGTCTTGTGAGAAAAACTTTTATTTTTATTATCTTAGACATCTTTTTATTCAGATATGGCCGTCTGAAACATATGTACAGCATAATGGGTCGCTTATTTTGTTTAAAAATGAGTCATAGAGATTAAGTTCATGACTTCTGATGTAAATCAAGATTCTATAAAGAGGCAGTTATTGTGTTTTAAATAGAGAGAATGTACGAGCTTCATTCATTAAAAAATGAATCCATCAGTTTTCTTATTGATAGTGGTTATTATGTAGATTATCAAGTTAATAAGGAAAAGGTGTTTGTCTGGTTTGTCATGCTTTTTTAATATTATTTTTTAAAATTAGACTTGACCCATTACAAGCAATTACTTAAAGTATCCATCTTATTTTTACACAAGAAAACGGGTTGTCCCGTTCTAAAAAATGAGCGCAATCAAACCACCACAAATCACTGTATTCGACAGCAAGCCAACCGATGCTTATTTCTTCGGTACTTGCGTTCTCGACCTTTTCATGCCTGAAGCAGGCATGGATGCCATTACTTTAATCGAACAACAGGGTATCCGTGTCCATTATCCAATGGAGCAAAGCTGCTGCGGTCAACCGGCCTATTCGTCAGGCCATCCTAAAGAAGCCTTTGATGTTGCCAAAGCGCAACTGGATTTATTCCCTGAAAATTGGCCGATTGTCGTGCCTTCCGGTTCTTGCGGCGGCATGATGAAACACCACTGGCCGACTTTGTTCAAAGGTACCGAGTACGAGCAAAAAGCCATTGATTGCGCCAATCGTATCATTGAATTTACCCACTTCCTGCTGGCGATTGGTTACAAACCTGAAGATAAAGGCGAGCCGGTTAAAGTGGCTGTTCATACTTCCTGCGCGGCGCGTCGCGAGATGAATGTACATTTGTCAGGCTGGCAGTTGATCGACGGCATGGAAAATGTTGAACGTATCGTTCACGACCATGAAAGCGAGTGCTGCGGTTTTGGCGGTACATTCTCTGTGAAACAAGCCGATATTTCCGGAGCGATGGTAACCGACAAAGTTGCCGCGCTGAAAGAAACCGGCGCAACTGAAATCATCAGCGCGGACTGCGGTTGCATGATGAATATTGGCGGCAAAATCGCTAAAGACGAACCCAATATGCCACGTCCGAAACATATTGCATCTTTCCTGTTGGAACGCACCGGAGGTAAAGCATGAGCGCGCGCGAAAATATTTTAGCGAAATTGAAAAAAGCCGATGCCTTGCCGATGGAAGAACCGCCGGTTTTCGATTATTACCGTGAAATGGGTGTTTCTTGGGCAAACGATGTCGAACGCTTGAAACATTGGGCGGCTGCCATGCGTGCCGTCAAAACTGAAATCTATTGGGTTACCAAATCCAACTGGCCGCAAGTATTCCGTCAAGCCGCCGAAGGCAAGGGCTTGAAAAACATTCTGCTTCCATTGGAAACAGAACATGGTCAGCTGGCCCGTGCAGCTTTGGCCGATACCGATATTGAACCGCGTGGTTTTGAGCGAAAAATCGACGACTGGAAAAACGAATTCTTTACCGATATTGAGGCTGGTTTTAGCGGCTCTAAATGCGGTATTGCCCGTACCGGTACGATTATGCTGGAGTCCAGTCCTGTCGAGCCACGCAGCCTGAGTTTGGTTCCGCCTGTGCATTTCTGCTTGTTTGACACCAGCAAAATGTACAACGAATTACATAATGCTGTTGAAGGCGAAAAACTGGTAGAAAAAGGCATGCCTACCAACGTTATTTTGATTTCCGGCCCGTCTAAGACTGCTGATATTCAATTGACTTTGGCCTATGGTGCACACGGCCCGCGCGATTTGGTGGTTTTGGCCGTTCTGCCTGATCACATTTCCCCTGCCGATTTGGAGGAAAAAGCATGAGTTCCCAAACCATTAAATTCCATATGAAGCCGGAAACGTTCAAGCAAAACGCCGCGATTTCTTTGCAAGACAAACCTTTGCGTAAAAGCTTGCGCACAGCGATGGACATGCTGATGACCAAGCGCAAAGCCGTTTTGACAGATGAAGAAGAGCTGCAAAGCCTGCGTGACTTGTGTGAGCATGTCCGTCAACGTTCGTTGTCCAAATTGCCTGCATTATTGGAACAGCTGGAAGAAAACCTGACCAAGTTGGGCGTTAAAGTCCACTGGGCAGAAACACCTGCCGAAGCCTGCCAAATCATTCACAACATCATTACCGATAAAAACGGTAAGCTGATGGTGAAAGGCAAATCTATGGTCAGCGAAGAGATTGAGCTGAACCATTATCTGCAAGATCAAGGCATCAAAGCGATTGAGAGCGACTTGGGCGAGTTTATCGTTCAAATGGCCGGCGAGAAACCAACCCATATCGTGATGCCTGCCATTCATAAAACCAAAGAGCAGGTTAGCGAGCTTTTCCATCAAAACCTCGGCACTCCATTAACAGATGATGTAGACCAGTTGACTGGATTTGCGCGTAAAGCATTGCGCGATATTTACAGCACTGCCGATGTCGGTTTGAGCGGTGTGAACTTTGCCGTTGCTGAAACGGGCACTTTGTGTCTGGTCGAAAATGAAGGCAACGGCCGCTTGAGTACCACTGTACCGCCTGTGCACATCGCCATTACCGGTATTGAAAAAGTGGTTGCGAAGCTGTCGGATGTTCCGCCTTTGTACAGCCTGCTGCCACGCTCCGCCATCGGTCAGAACATTACCACTTATTTTAATATGATTACCGGTCCTCGCCGTAGCGAAGAGCTGGACGGCCCTCAAGAAATGCACTTGGTACTGCTTGATAACGGCCGTAGTCAAGCGTATGCAGAAGATCAAATGCGCCGTACCTTGCAATGTATCCGTTGCGGTGCGTGTATGAACCACTGTCCGGTTTATACCCGTATCGGTGGCGCGGCCTACGGTACGACTTATCCCGGCCCGATTGGCGAGATTATCTCTCCGCATTTGTTAGGCTTGGATGCGACACGCGATCTGCCGACTGCATGTACCATGTGTGGCGCCTGTGTTGAGGTTTGTCCGGTACGCATTCCGATTACCGAACAAATGCAACGTCTGCGTGTTGAAGCGCAACGTTCGCCAACAGAAACCGTTCCTCATCCTATCCGTGGTCAAGGCGCATCGCATACCTTCGGCGAGCAAATGGCGTGGCGTACGTTTAACGGCATTTTCAGCGGCAGTAAGGCTTATCGAGCATTCGGCTGGGCTGCTACCAAATTCCGTGCATTGACGCCAAGCAAGCAGTTAAGCTGGACCAATAACCATGTTCCGATGAAACCTGCCAAGCAAACATTGCATGAGATGATGGCAGAAAGAAAACGTCAGCAAGAAAAAGCATAAGACTTGAAAATAAAACCTGGGGGATAAAAGCCTCAAGTTTTATTTTTTATTGAATACTGCTGGTGTAGCATCGCTATTTGTAAAGGCATTTGATTTGATTATTGTATTTTGATTCTTTTGAATAAAAAGGCCGTCTGAAAGATTTTCAGACGGCCTTTATTACATCCAAAAGTTTTTGTCTAAGTCCTTAGAGCAATACTTTTTCTACACCGCCGTTATTGGCTTTTTTTACAAACTCATCCAGCCAGTTTTCGCCGAGGATGTGTTTCGCCATTTCGATGACAATGTAGTCGGCAGGCATATTGTTGTCGTCGGCGTAGCGGCTCAGGCCTTGCAGGCAGGCTGGGCAGGAGGTAAGCATTTTGACGGGTTCGCCCTGAGGCAGCTCTTTGAGGTTTTTCTCAATTTCCTCTTGTTTGCGGAACTTGACCTGAGTGGCAATGTCGGGTCGTTTGACGGCAAACATACCGGACTCGCCGCAGCAGCGGTCGCTTAAGACGACTTTCTGTCCCATCAGGCTGCTGGCCATTTGGGTGGCATTCATGGTTTTGATCGGGGTATGGCAAGGGTCGTGGTAGAGGTATTGCTGACCTTGTACGCCGTTTAGCTGCACACCTTTTTCAAGCAGATATTCATGGATGTCGATGATACGGCAGCCTGGGAAGATTTCTTCAAAACGGTATTTTTCCAGTTGGTCGTAGCAGGTACCGCAACTGACGACGACGGTTTTAATGTCGAGGTAGTTGAGGGTGTTCGCCATACGGTGGAAAGCCACGCGGTTGTTGGTGCTCATTTCTTCGGCTTTAGCCTTATTTCCGCCTGCGTCTTGCGGATAGCCGCAACACATATAGCCCGGCGGCAGGACGGTTTGTACGCCGACATGCCAGAGCATGGCTTGAACGGCTAGTCCGATTTGGCTGAACAGGCGCTCAGAGCCGCAGCCGGGGAAGTAGAACACGGCTTCGGCATCTTCCGGAGAAGCCGGATTGCGGATGATAGGAATACTCTTGTCGTCTTCTATACCCAGCATGGAGCGTGGAGTTTTAGCAGGCACGCTTTTCGGCAAAGGACGGTTGATGAAGTGGATAACCTGTTCTTTGATTGAGGCGGTACCGACGGTGGCTTTCGGTTCGGCTTTTTGCTTTTTAGTGCCAATCGGAAGAAGCTTGCCGATTTTGTAGGCAAAGTTTTGCGCTGGGAAGCCGGTCTGTATCATGGCGGCGCGAAGGGCTTTAATGGTTTTCGGGCCTGTGGCGTTCAAAAATGCCATACCCATTGAAGCTGCAGGCGCAAAGCGTTTGTGGCCGGAATCGGCAAGGTAGTTGCGGACGGCTACGGTAACGTCGCCAAAGTCGATGTTGACAGGGCAGGGCTTAACGCAGCGGTGGCACACGGTGCAGTGGTCGCCGATGTCCATCAGTTCTTCAAAATGCTTGACGGAAACGCCGCGACGGGTTTGTTCTTCGTATAAGAAGGCTTCGGTCAGTAAGCCCACACCGAGGATTTTGTTGCGGGGGCTATACAGTAGGTTGGCACGCGGAACATGAGTAGAGCAAACAGGTTTGCATTTGCCGCAGCGCAGGCAGTCTTTGACGGAATCGGCGATGGTGCCGAGGTCTGATTTTTCCATAATCAGCGATTCCGCACCCAAAAGCTCGAAAGACGGCGTATAGGCGTTGCGCAGGTCCGAGCCTTTCATCAGTTTGTGACGGTTGAAGGTGTGTTTGGGATCGACTTGGTTTTTGTAATTCCAAAACGGTTGCAAATCTTCATCTGTCAGGAATTCGAGCTTGGTAATGCCGATGCCGTGTTCGCCGGAAATTACGCCGCCGAGCGAACGGGCGATTTTCATGATGCGTTCCACAGAACGGTAGGCCGTCTGAAGCATTTCGGCATCGTCTGAGTTAACCGGAATATTGGTGTGAACGTTACCGTCGCCGGCGTGCATATGCAGGGCGACGAAGACGCGGCTGCGTACGGTTTTGGCGTGGATTTTGCCCAAGCCTTGGATAATTTTGGTATCTGTTTTGCCGCTGAAGATTTCAGAAAGCGGCTTCATTACGTCCGCTTTGACAGACACGCGCAGGCGGAAATCGCGGAAGGCAATAAAGCAGCTTTCATTGTTTTTGGCTTCGGGCGCAGCGTGGACGGCTGCGCCATAGCGTGCTTTATAGTCGGCAAGCGGCGCGTCTAAGTTAGCAAGCAGCCATTCCCAACGCGCTTTGACAGCGGAAACGTGGGCTAGGGCGTGTTTGCCGCGTTCGCCCAATAGTTCGGCGGTTGGCAGGTCTGTTCCCATTTTGTCGATGGGGAGTTTGCCGGACAGATATTGCTCTAAGGCGGCACAGAGTTTGAGTTTGTTTTGAATGGAAAGCTCAATGTTGATGCGCTCGATGCCGTCTGAATACTCACCGAGCCGCTCCAGCGGAATCACTACGTCTTCGTTGATTTTAAAGGCGTTGGTATGTTTGGCGATGGCGGCGGTGCGGCTGCGGTCAAGCCAGAAGGTTTTGCGCGCTTCTGGAGATATGGCGATAAAGCCTTCGCCGTCGCGGGCGCGGGCAAGTTTGCAGATGTGTTCGGCGGCTGCCTGTACGGCGGCTTCGTCATCGGAAACCACGTCTGCCAGCAAGACCATTTTAGGTCGGCCTTTACCTGCCGCTTTGGTGGCATAACCGACGGCGCGGACGTAACGCCAGTCTAAATGCTCCAAACCCGCCAGCCGAACGCTTTCATGGGTAAGCAGGAAATCGCGGATTTCGACGATGGAAGGCGTTGCGGTGGCGACTGTACCGAAAAATTCCATACATACAGTACGCGTGTATTTCGGCATTTTGTGCAATACGAAGGCGACGCTGGTGATGATGCCGTCTGTGCCTTCTTTCTGCACGCCGGGCAGACCGCTCAAGAATTTGTCGGTAACGTCTTTGCCCAAACCGACTTTGCGGAATTTGTGGCCGGGGATTTCCAAGCGTTTGGTATTGACGATATTGCGGCCGTCTGAATCCAACGTATGTACATCAAACAAGGCGATTTCTTCATCGTGGATTTTGCCAAAATTGTGGCGAACGCGTTCGATACGCAACCATTCGCCTTGAGGGTTGATCATGTTCCAGTAGGCGAGGTTGTCCAAGGCAGTACCCCACAGCACAGCTTTTTTGCCACCTGCATTCATCGCCACATTACCGCCCACGCAAGACGCATCGGCGGAAGTCGGATCAACGGCAAACACCAAACCCGCCTGATGCGCGGTTTCTTCCACCCGGCGGGTTACTACGCCTGCGCCACAATGGATAATCGGATGTCTGCCGTCCAAGCCTGCCAGCTCAACATATTCGACGCCGCGATGCTTGTCGAGTTTTTCGGTATTGATGACTGCGCTGTTTGCGTCTAAAGGTACTGCGCCACCAGTGTAGCCGGTACCGCCACCGCGTGGGATAATGACCAAGTCCAACTCAATTAAAGCGCGCACCAAAGGCGCGATCTCTGCCTCGGTATCAGGATTAACGACAACAAACGGATACTCCACGCGCCAGTCAGTCGCATCGGTAACGTGCGTTACTCGAGCCAATCCGTCAAACATAATATTGTGCGGCTTGGTAATTTTGCTTAAGCGATCCAAAATTTGATGGCGTTTTTGGCTGGTTTCATCAAAACTGCTATCAAAACGCTCGACTGCTTTTTCTGCTGCTGCAACCAAGACATCCACTTGCCGATTATCGTCGCGGCGTTTGCGGATTTCATTTAAGCGGTGGCGCATTTCCCGCACCAGCGCGGCGCGGCGTTTCGGATGCTCCAGCAAATCATCGACCAGATACGGATTACGCACGACCACCCAAATATCGCCCAATACTTCAAACAGCATTCGTGCCGAACGTCCTGTTTTGCGTTGACCGCGCAGGTCTTGCAGGATTTGCCACGCTTCGTTGCCCAACAGTCGGATGACGATTTCGCGGTCGGTATAAGAAGTATAGTTATAGGGAATTTCTCGAATACGCTGAGGGGCAGTAGTCGTGGTCATGGTCGTGTTCCGTTGATGGATGTAATGTTTTTATATTAAAGGCCGTCTGAAAAATGCAATTTCTTCTTGATGGCGTAAAGTGTTAATGTAGTGTAATTTTCGATATTTTTCAACGGAAAAGACAATAAACATTTCAATGGGAATGATTTTCAACTAGGTAATATTGTTTACAATCTTGTCATGTAAATGATTTTCAGACGGCCTGACAGATTTTATCGCTTGAGTTTTTCTGTAAAACCGCTATAATGCGTTTCTTCTATGGCGGGTCTCCCCGCATGGTAATTCGGAACACCGGGTCAGGGGCGGAAGCCAGCAGCCCACTCTGATGAGCCAGTGCCGGGGGTTCGGCTCGCCACCTTATTCAAAAATGCCGGAGATGGTTAAGTCTCCGGCATTTTTCATTGTATAAAGCGTAATAAAAAGGCCGTCTGAAATCTCATTTTCAGACGGCCTTTGAGTTTATGAGCCAGCTATTTATGCTTCTTCTGATTTTGTATTGGGCAAAACGCAGTTCAGGATAATGGCCAATACGGCGCATAAACCTACACCGGCGAAGCTCAAAGTACCTACTTTGATAATCATGCCGCCGATACCTGTCGTCAATACGGAACTGACGATAACCAGATTTTTCGGCTGCATCAAATCGACTTTCGCATCAATCAATGTTTTGATGCCCAAAGAGGCGATTGTACCGAACAGCAGCAACATAATGCCGCCCATAACCGGCATAGGAATCGAAGCCAAAAACGCGTTGAACTTACCGAAAAATGCCATGAAAATCGCAAAAATTGCCGCCCAAGTCATGATAACGGGGTTGCTGTTTTTGGTAATCATCACCGCGCCGGTCACTTCACCGTAAGTGGTCACAGGCGGGCCGCCGATCAAACCGGCCACGCACACGCCCAAGCCGTCGCCGGCGAGGGTTTTGTCCAAGCCCGGGTCTTTAGTGTAGTTTTTGCCGGTTACATTACCGATGGCCATAATGCCGCCGATGTGTTCGATGGCCGGGGCGATGGCAACGGGCAACATAAACAAGGCAGCCTGCCAGTTGACTTGAGGCGTTTCAAAATGAGGGACGGCAAACCAAGGAGCGTTGATGATGGCGCTGGTATCGACCAAGCCCATGATCAAAGCCAACACATAGCCTGAAGCCACGCCGATCAGAATCGGAATCAGCTTCATCATTTTGCTGCCGAAGACAGAAACAATGACGGTTACCGCAAAGGTAAAGCCGGACAGAATCAGCGAGTCGATATAGTCGATGACCTGTTTTCCATCCGCCTGACCCATGGCCATGCTGCTGGCTGCAGCGGCCACGGACAAACCGATTACCATAATCACCGGACCGATAACCACGGGCGGCAACAGCTTGTGTACCGCATCTAGACCGCGCCATCTAATTAGCGCGGCAAAGACAAAGTACATGAAACCTGCCGCAAACAGGCCGAACATGGTAGAAGGCAGGCCCCATTCGCCGATGGAGTAGATAATCGGTGCAATAAAGGCAAAAGAAGAGCCGAGGAAAATCGGCACTTTACGTTTGGTAACCAATTGGAACAACAAAGTGCCCAAGCCTGCGCCCAATAATGCCAAAGCCGGGTTCAGTCCCGTCAGAAGCGGCACAAGCACCATGGCACCGAATGCGACAAACAAAATCTGCGCACCGGCTACCGCCGTTTTAAGCTGATTCATAAAAGCTCCGAAGAAAATTCAAATGGCGCAGATTATACTGATTTATCCTAATTGTGAACATTTATTTACAAAAGGCCGTCTGAACATATGTAACGATGACACCTGTTCAGACGGCCTTATTCGATAGCGAATTGTTAATAACTTATCAAAATCGATTAGGAAAATTTTCAGCCGCGTGTTTCGCGCCAAACCAAATAATCGCGCAGGGGTGGCATGGGCGGATTGATGCAGTGCGGACAGATGCCGGTTGTGTCTTCATCGTCGCTGTCGATATGGTAGTCGTTTGGATCGAAGCGCACCTGCTGCATCACAGCTTGCGCCAATGCTTGTTCCTGTACGACATCAAATTCAAATTTTTCCAAAATCTCATTCAATAGGCAGATTTCGCCGTCGCTGAAAGATTCGCTGTGTTTGACAATGAGGCGTTGATAATCTTTATTGCTGATTTTTTCGTGAAGTAAATTGGTCTGGATAGTCATGATTTTATTGTTGAAATAAGATGGTTAAGGTGCGGATTATAGCGGATATCGTGTCGGCTGTTTCAAAGGGCGTCTTTAAGTTGACGGGCTTTGGCGAATATGGGGATAAATCTGTTCAATTCAATATTGACTGCCTGAAAATCGCGGCTATCAAAAAAATCGCCGATACGTATGGTTTTTCCCTGATAATCGAAAGACCATGCACCTTGTACACATTTTTGGATACGTAAAATATTGGGGACATTGTGAATTTTTCGTTTCATACCATTTTGGTAGAGGTTTTCGTTTGGCAACCTCTGTTTCCTTCCTTGTGCAACAGGAGCTTGGGGAATATGGTCACGAGAATGCCATTCGGAGATTTCTGACAACGGGAAACTACGCCAACGCCCAATGGAAAACAAGGTATAACCATGAGACAGCGTATGGTTACGGATCTTGATGTTTTCACGTCCGAAAAGTTGCCAAAGAAGGCCGTAAACAAGTGAACCGACTAAGTAGAAAGTAAAAAGTAAAGGGATGAGAATGGCTTCTAAATTAGTGAAATAGTGCTCTTCAAGGTAAAACGGCGCGATGCATGTAAGAACAAAGGAAAACATAAGAAATACCGCGGTAAAACCGATTTCCTGCGAGTCATGTACAACACGAGCAGATACGGCAATGCCGTCGGGCATGCGTTCGATTTTATAACGCGAAGATGCCATCAATAGCCTCCTATTTTTTCAGCCTGATACGCTTTTTGCAGCGGCCTAATTTGCGCCAAGCGGGCATGATCGATTTGTTCGGCAATTAAATGGGCTTTGCCTTGTGCGCGGCACTCGGCGGCAATTTTGCCTGCATCTACTTGATTGGCGGCCTCAAGTAAGGCCAGCCAGTGTTCACGTTGCGGATAAGGCGTGTTTTCAAGATTCAGACGGCCTTGTTTGTCGGCCACGCAGACGTTTAAGGCCGTCTGAAAACGTTCGGGGCGGCGGAATGCGTCGGTTTTTTTCAAAACATTCAAAATAGTTTTACTTTTGAACTGCCCGACTTGATGGAGCATGATGTGCCAACGGCAGACGAGTTCGGCAAGCTCGGCGCAGTGTTTGGGCGCGCGCAGGCGTTGATTGACTTCGCGGACGGGTTCGACGCCGTTAAGGTCGTGTCCGTAGTGTTTCGGCAGTATATCGGCCGGTGTTTTTGCCTTGCCCAAGTCGTGCAATAAGGCAGCATAGCGTTCAGCGAGGGACAGGTTCATCTCGGCGGCTCGTTGTACAACCATCAGCGTATGAATACCGCTGTCGATTTCGGGATGATAGTCGGCGCGTTGCGGTACGCCGAAAAGGGCATCGACTTCTGGCAGTAAAACTTTGAGTGCGCCGCATTCGCGCAAAACTTCAATCATTCGGCGCGGATTTTTCTCCATCAAGCCTTTGGCCAATTCCTGCCAGACACGTTCGGCAACCAAGGCATCCGCTTCGCCGTTTTCTACCATTTGCCGCATCAGCGACATGGTTTCATCGGCAATTTGAAAACCATAACGCGCGGCAAAACGGGCGATACGCAAAATCCGCACAGGGTCTTCGGCAAAGGCAGGCGAAACGTGGCGCAGGATGCCGGCCGCCAAATCTTGTTGTCCGCCAAAAGGATCGATGATCGTGCCGTCTGAATCCTGAGCCATGGAATTGATGGTCAGGTCGCGGCGCATTAGGTCTTGTTCCAGCGTAACGTCTTTATCGGCATGAAAACTGAATCCGGCATAGCCTTTGGCAGTTTTACGCTCGGTACGGGCGAGGGCGTATTCTTCGTGGCTGTCCGGGTGGAGAAAGACGGGAAAATCCTTGCCAACAGGTTGATAGCCTTGAGCCAACATGGTTTGCGCATCTGCACCGACGACTACCCAGTCGCGGTCTTTGACGGGCAGGCCTAAAAGATGGTCGCGGACAGCGCCGCCGACAAGATAGGTTTTGATGGTTTGTGTATTCATATAAAAATCGAACGATATAAAAAGGCCGTCTGAAAAGCCGTATTGGGTTTTCAGACGGCCTGAGTCAGAACGCTATTATGACGCTTTAGGTTTGTTGCTGTCGATAATCTTCAGTCCTGCGGCGACAACAAACCATATCGTTATGCGGCATATCCTTTATAATAAGCCCATTCAAATACGGAGCGGCAAATAATGCAGACTTGGCACGAGGCAATTGGTGCGGAAAAAGAAAAGGCGTATTTTCAAACGATTTTGGAGAAGGTGCGCCATGAAAGGCAGGCGGGGATAACCGTTTATCCGCCCGAGCGCGATGTATTCAATGCCTTTCGGACGACTGAATTCGGAAATGTAAAGGTAGTGATTTTAGGGCAAGACCCGTATCACGGTGCGGGTCAGGCGCATGGTTTGGCGTTTTCCGTCCAGCCTGAAATTGCGGTGCCGCCGTCGCTGGTCAATATTTATAAAGAGTTGGCGACGGATATTGAGGGTTTTCAGATTCCGCAACACGGCTATTTGCAGCATTGGGCGGAACAGGGCGTGTTGCTGTTGAACACGGTATTGACTGTCCGTGCCGGTTCAGCGCATTCCCATGCGACTTTTGGCTGGGAGGCGTTTACCGATGAAGTCATCCGACAATTGGATAAGGAACGCGAGCATTTAGTCTTTATGCTGTGGGGCAGCCATGCGCAGAAGAAAGGCGCGTTTATCGACCGCAATCGCCATTTGGTGCTGACCGCGCCGCACCCTTCGCCTTTATCGGCATATCGCGGCTTTTTTGGCTGCAAACATTTTTCGCAGGCAAACGCTTATTTGCAGGCACATGGTTTAGAGCCGATTGATTGGCAGGTTTAAATAAGATGAAAGGCCGTCTGAAAGCAGATTTTCAGACGGCCTTATGCTTTAGTCTCAAATCGAATATTCAATCAGCTCGTTTTGAGAAAAGACATAAACCTGTTTCGGAATCAGCCTCAATTCTTTGCCTTCGGCGATTTGGTAACGCGCGGCATCGCTGCCTGCCAGCGTGATATGCACGTCTTGTTTGTCGTGTTTTACCACAATATGCGTCAATGCGCCGACGGCGTGGATTTTTTCGATTTTGGCGCGGATCATCGGGGTTTCGTTTTCGGCGGCAAGCTGCCATTCGTGCGGACGGATGTAGCCGATAGCGGTTTGTTCCTGCCATTTGTAGTGCGTGTCCAATTTCCACGCGAAGCCGTTGTAATGCCAGATGCCTTTTTCGATTCTGCCTTCGAAGGCGTCGGTTTCGCCGAGAAATTCGGTAACGAAGGCGTTTTCAGGTTTGCGGTAAATGGCTTCGGCACTGCCGGTTTGCTCGATTTTGCCGTGGTTCATGACGACGATTTCGTCGGAAACTTCAAGGGCTTCTTCTTGGTCGTGCGTCACCAGAATGCTGGTTACGCCTAGGTTGTGATGGATGTCGCGCAGCCAGGTGCGCAATTCTTTGCGCACTTTGGCATCCAGCGCGCCGAAGGGTTCGTCCAAGAGCAGAAGTTTGGGTTCGACGGCGAGGGCGCGGGCGAGGGCGATGCGTTGGCGTTGGCCGCCGGAGAGCTGGTGCGGATAGGATTTGGCGAGTTGGGAAAGCTGCACGAGTTTGAGCAATTCTTCGACTTTGGCGCGGATTTGTTCTTTGGACGGGCGTTCGGACTTGGGCAATACGGTCAAACCGAAGGCGACGTTGTCAAACACGTTCATGTGGCGGAAGAGGGCGTAGTGTTGGAATACGAAGCCGACTTTGCGCTCGCGCACATGCTTGGCGGTTACGTCTTGGCCGTCAAAGAGAATTTGGCCGCCATCGGCGTTTTCCAGTCCGGCGATAATGCGCAGGAGCGTGGTTTTGCCGCAGCCGGATGGGCCGAGCAGGGAAACGAGTTTGCCGGTGGGGACGTTGAGGTTGATGTTTTTCAGCGCGTGGAACGCTCCGAAGTGTTTGTTTAGATTTTGAATAGTAATGCTCATGCTGCGTTCCTTTCAGCGGCGGCGAGTTTTTTGTCTTGTAATTTTGTGATGATGTTTTGCACCAGCAATGTGGCCAAGGCTAAAAGTGCCAATACGCCGGAGAGGGCGAATGCGCCGGTGAAGTTGTATTCGTTGTAGAAGATTTCAACCAAAAGCGGGATGGTGTTGGTTTCGCCGCGGATGTGTCCCGATACCACGCTGACCGCGCCGAATTCGCCCATCGCGCGGGCGTTGGTGAGGATGATGCCGTAGAGCAGCGCCCATTTGATGTTGGGTAGGGTAACGCGCCAAAACATCTGCCAGCCGCTTGCGCCGAGTATTAGCGCGGCCTGTTCTTCGCTGTCGCCCTGCGCCTGCATTAAAGGAATGATTTCGCGCGCGACAAAGGGGAAGGTAACGAACAGCGTCGCCAAAATAATGCCGGGGATGGCGAAGATAATCTGTATGCCTTGCGCTTCAAGCCAGCCGCCCAATGCCGTATGCGTGCCGAACAATAAGACGAACATCAAACCGGCCACCACGGGCGATACGGAAAACGGCAAATCGAGCAGGGTGGTCAGCAACTGCTTGCCGCGAAAGTCGAAACGGGTCAACAGCCACGCCATCGCCACACCCAATACGGCATTGATAGGAACAACAATCAGAGCGGTAATCAGGGTTAATTTGATGGCAGACCATGCTTCGGGATCGGTCAAGGATTGCAGGTATAAATCCCAACCGCCTTTTAAGGCCTCGTAGAATACGGCAACCAAAGGCACGACCAGCATCAGCAGCAGAAAGCCCAAGGCGGTAGCAGTCAGCAATACGCGCAGCCAACGCGGTTCGCTCAGGTTTGGATTGGTAGAATGGGTTTTCATGTTAGTGAAGTCTCTATTTATTCTTGTATCCGTTTAGGCCGTCTAAAAAATGTTTGCTTGATGTTTCAGACGGCCTATTGTTTGTTAAACCTTCGCTCCGGCACGGCGGCTCAAAGTCCATTGCATAATGTTTAAAATCAGCAGGATGACAAACGAAATCATCAGCATAAACAGAGCAACGGCAGACGCGCCCTGAGCATCGTATTGCTCCAGTTTGCCGGTAATAATCAAGGGCAGGATTTCAGACACCATCGGAATATTGCCCGCGATGAAAATGACCGAGCCGTATTCGCCGGTAGAGCGGGCAAACATCATGCCTGCACCGGTCAACAAGGCCGGTGTGATTTCAGGCAAGAGAACACGGCGGAACGTAGTCCAACGGCTTGCGCCCAAAGTTGCCGCTGCTTCTTCATACTCGCCCGACAATTCTTCCAATACCGGTTGTACGGCGCGGACGATAAAGGGCAGGCTGACGACAATCAGCGCAATCCAAATACCGATGGGCGTAAAGGCGATTTTGATACCCAAAGGCTCGAAAAAACGGCCTATCCAGCCATTGGGCGCATACAGGGTTGCCAACGCAATGCCTGTTACCGCTGTCGGCAGCGCAAACGGCAAATCGACCAAAGCGTTTACCAACCCTTTGCCCGGAAATTCATAGCGCACCAATACCCAGGCGACCAACGTGCCGAACACGATATTGGTTAACATCGCATAAAACGACATCCGCAAGCTCAGCCAGACGGCCGCCAAGACATTGGGTTCGGTAATCGTGTTCCAAAATCCGCTCCAGCCGATTTCTGCTGCTTTGGCCGCCATCATCGCAAACGGCAAAACCACCAAAAGCGACAGGCATAAAACCGTCAAACCCAAACTGAGCTTGAAACCCGGCAATACAGAAGGCGTTTTGAGTAACAACATAATGGCAACCGTCAGAATTTAATACACGCTTACTTTAACAAGGCAGTCTGAAAACTGGAAAGAATGCTTTGTTTGGTATAAAGACGATTTTGTTATATTGAAGACATGAAAAGGCCGTCTGAAAACCAAATTTCAGACGGCCTTGCTGGTGTGGTAAGGATCAATAGGCAACAGGATCTTGAGATGCAGGCTGGTGTTGCGCCGCGTCATAGTTTTCCTGAGCCGAGCGGACGGCTTTTTCCAAACCCTTGATCCGTTCGAGATAGCGGGCATAGTTGCGTTCATTGCCATAACGCACTTTTTTGCCTTCTTCCAAGTTTTTCTTGGCGGTATCCAAAGCACGCTTGGCTGCGCCGACGTCAGCCGGATTGACCGGGGCGACAGCTTCTTCCGCTTGCTCGGTTTTGCTTGGGGAAATCGGCGTTGCCGGTGTTGAAACAGGCGCAGAAGTATAGACGGACGGTTTGCCGATATTGCTGGCTTTGCAGTTTTTGCCGCCGGCTTGGGTATAGACTTTGCGGCCGGCAGAATCGGTACATTCAAAAATAGGCGCGGCGGAAATTGCAGTTGTCAAAGTGAGTAGTAATGTACTGATCCAAATTTTGTTCATTTTTATTTTTCCTTAAAACCATTTCCACCAAACAAGCAAAGCCGCAATCATGATGATGTTGGCGAAGAGGATGGGCTTCCACTGTCTGGGCGCACGTCGTAATTCAGCGCCAGATCGTGTGCGGCGGATATAGAAAAACGGGCTGAGCAGCATGGAAGCGGCGCATACCAAAATAATCACGGCGTAATAGATTTTGTGCGTTTCCATATTGTTTCTCCGTTTCAGACGGCCTGAAATGCTGCCTACAACGCATTTTTGCGTGAAGCGCTGTCTGTTTTTATCTTGCATAGGCATTGGGCACACTTGCTATGGCCTCAATCCTGAGGTCTTTGCAAAAATATGCTACAATCGCGTCCGATTATAACATTCTATTTATAAAGGTTTTACGAATAATGATTTCTACCAACGGCATCACCATGCAGTTCGGCGCAAAGCCGCTGTTTGAAAACGTATCCGTCAAATTTGGCGAAGGCAACCGTTACGGCTTGATCGGCGCCAACGGCTCAGGCAAGTCCACCTTCATGAAAATCCTCGGCGGCGATTTGGAACAGACTGCCGGCGAAGTAGCGATTGAAAACGGCGTGCGTTTGGGTAAATTGCGCCAAGACCAGTTTGCCTACGAAGACATGCGCGTGCTGGACGTAGTGATGATGGGCCATACCGAAATGTGGGCGGCGATGACCGAGCGTGATGCGATTTACGCCAACCCCGAAGCTACCGAAGACGACTACATGAAAGCCGCCGAACTGGAAGCTAAGTTTGCCGAATACGACGGCTACACTGCCGAAGCACGCGCTGCCGAATTGTTGAGCGGCGTGGGCATTTCCGAAGATTTGCACAATGCGACCATGGCAGAAGTCGCCCCGGGCTTCAAGCTGCGCGTATTGCTGGCGCAAGCCCTGTTCTCCAAGCCAGATGTATTGCTTTTGGACGAACCGACCAATAACTTGGACATTAATACCATCCGCTGGTTGGAAGGCGTGTTGAACCAGTACGACTCCACCATGATTATCATCTCGCACGACCGTCACTTTTTGAACGAAGTCTGCACCCATATGGCGGATTTGGACTACAACACCATCACCATCTATCCGGGCAACTACGACGACTATATGCTTGCTTCCGCCCAATCGCGTGAGCGCGCCCTGAAAGACAACGCCAAAGCCAAAGAGAAACTGCAAGAGCTGCAAGAGTTCGTTGCACGCTTCTCTGCGAACAAATCCAAAGCCCGTCAGGCAACCAGCCGTCTGAAGCAGGCAGACAAAATCAAATCGGAAATGGTCGAAGTCAAACCTTCTACCCGTCAAAACCCGTATATTCGTTTTGAAGCCGACGAAAAAGCCAAATTGCACCGTCAGGCTGTGGAAGTTGAAAAACTGGCCAAACGCTTTGAAACCCAGTTGTTTAAAAACCTGAACTTCATCCTTGAAGCAGGCCAACGCCTTGCCATCATCGGCCCGAACGGCGCGGGTAAATCTACCTTGCTGAAACTCTTGGCAGGTGCGTACAACCCCGAATATTCAGGCGGCCTGCTGCCGGACGAAGGCACCATCAAATGGGCGGAAAAAGCCAGTGTCGGCTACTATCCGCAAGACCATGAAAACGACTTCGACGTCGATATGGACCTGAGCGAATGGATGCGCCAATGGGGTCAGGAAGGCGATGACGAGCAAGTCATCCGCGGCACTTTGGGCCGCTTGCTCTTTGGCAGCAACGATGTTGTGAAAAAAGTGAAGGTTCTCTCCGGTGGCGAAAAAGGCCGTATGCTTTACGGCAAACTGTTGCTGTTGAAACCCAATGTCTTAGTCATGGATGAACCGACCAACCACATGGACATGGAAAGCATCGAATCCTTGAACATGGCACTAGAAAAATACAACGGCACGCTGATTTTTGTATCGCATGACCGTCAGTTTGTATCTTCATTGGCTACCCAAATCATCGAATTGGATGGCAAAGGCGGATATGAACACTACTTGGGCGATTACGAAAGCTATCTGGAGAAAAAAGGTTTGGCTTAAATCTTTATCAACAATCTAATAAGGCATTGAGATGCCGTCTGAAAATTTCTATATTTTCAGACGGCATTTTCTTTTCAAAATTAAACAATAGTATATTGAACTTTTATGCCAAAATTATGACTAATAAAAGCATTTTACAAAAGAATAATTCAATATTACGACATTTTTGAAGGAATATATTAAATGGTAAACATTAAAACAGCAGTACCCAATGCCTCTCAATATGGTGCCAAACTTGGCTATACGACTTATGAGGCAGAACAAAGTGAACTGAAAAACGGCGTTGTTAAAAATGCCTCTTCTTCAGAGGCAGAACGCGCAACTGCCCGTGAAGCAAGCGGTCAGGCATATGTTGATTTGCCTACTAATGCATCTGTGTCATTTATTGCACAAGCAGATGCCAATGCCGTAACCATCCGTTATACCGTTCCTGACGGTGAAAGCGGTAAAGTAGAAGTCAAAGTCAATAATACAGTGATCGGTACTTTGGATTTGTCTTCCAAATCTAACTGGCAATATTTGGATAACTATACATATCATCCGAATGATGATATTAAAGTTCATGATACGCCTGCGGCAGATAGGCTTGCCCGCTTCCAATTTGACGAAGTCAGCCAATTATTTAAAGAGGCCAATATCAAGGTAGGGGATAAGGTTACAATCACTAATATCGACAGCACGCCCGTAGGCATTGACTTGGTTGATTTGGAAAAGGCACCGGACGCCATTAGACAGCCTGAAAACAGTGTCAGCATTACTGATTTCGGCGCAGTCGCCAATGACGGCTCGGATGATTACCAAGCATTCATAGCTGCGATTGAATCTGCAAAAGCGTCTAAAAAATCTGTTTACATTCCTGAAGGTCAATTTGATTTTTCACGACCGATTTCCCTTTATGTTCCTGATGGTATTAAGATTACCGGTGCAGGGCAATGGCACACTAAGTTACATTTTTTGAATACTGAAGCTGCTAAATACGATGATAAGGGTTATGCGAGCGGTGGCGGTGGTATTTCTTTTGAACCCGGTAGTAAAGATATAGATTTGGGCAATCTCTCTATGGATTCAAATCTAAATTCAAGACATGATGAGAAAGCCAATTATAAAGGGATATCCGGCACTTTAGGTACTGGCTCTTCTATTCACGATATCAAAATTGAACATTTTGAAGCTGGCGTATGGATTGGGGATTATTCTAAAAACAAACCTTTAAATTACACTGATGGTTTGACTATCTCCAATGCCACTATTCGCAACAACTTTGCAGACGGCGTTAACTTTGCACAAGGTACCAGCAATTCCACTGTTATCAATTCCAATATCCGTGGCAATGGTGATGATGGCTTAGCAACATGGTCAAGTCATCATGAGAATACCAATGCCCATGTTGCTGAAAATAACCACTTTTTAAACAATACCGTTGAATTAGGCTGGCGTGCGGCAGGTATTGGTATCTTTGGCGGCAAAGGTCATGAAGTAGCCAATAACCTTATTAAAGATAATGCCAATTGGGGTGGCGTACGCTTAAACACTGTATTCAAAAACAGCCATAATTTTGATTTCAATGATACGGGTATTTCCGTTCACGATAACTTACTGGTAAACAACGGGACTAATGCCGACACATATGGTCGTGTTAAAGGTTCTATCGATTTGGAAGAAGGCAGGGATTATGCTACTCCCGAAAAAGATATTTTGGGAGAACTCAACAATATCAAAATTGAAAATAACACTATTGTGAATAATCTTTCCGACCAAGAGATTACCAAAACCCGTAATCATAAAGAAGGCAATATTCCGGAGCCTGTAAACGAGACTACATTAACCATCGAAAATAATCATAGCCTTTCGGTAGCAGAAAATACTTCTGCAAAAAATGTAGCGGAAATAGATGATCACAGTCTTACCCAAGCTGCGAATCATTTAGGTGCTGATAATATCATCACAATTACAGACAGCAGCCATGCTCTTGTCAGCGGCGGCGATGGCAATGACCGTATCAGAGGCGGTTTGGGCAATGATACGATTAACGGTGATTCAGGTAATGACATTATTTTTGGCTATGATGGAAACGATCGTCTCAATGGCGGTATGGGTAATGATTCTATACATGGAGGTAACGGCAACGATACTTTATGGGGTGAAAGTGGCAATGACCGTTTGAATGGCGGCGATGGCAACGATGTTTTATTTGGCGGACAAGGAACCGATTACTTGGTAGGCGGTAAGGGTGCCGATACTTATGTTTTCAGCCTTGGAGAAGGTAAGGATACGATTACCGATAATGTGGGCGAACATAATGCACTGCAATTTGGCCAAAATATCTCTGTTAATGACCTGCATATTGATGCCATCACTGATGTTCGAGGCAATATCGATTGGAAAATTACCGTTAAGGGATCAGAAGGGGACAGCATTACCATCAATGACCAATTCGTTTCCGGTAACACTAACAATGCCGTGATTGATACCTTCCGTTTCGATGAAGGCACATTGAGCCTGCAAGAGTTGATGGGTAGGTTGTCAGGTAATGACAATATCAGTAATTTGTCAGACGTCAATACGCATACTGACCGCATGAGCTACTCGTCTGTCGATACGGTTGATGTTCACGATGACACAGCATCTACCGCCAACGCTGGAATTATCTAATTAGCTGTCTTTTAGGCTGAATAAAGGCCGTCTGAAATCTGGCAAACAGGTTTCAGACGGCCTTTTTGTGGCTTATTTTGTTATGGTTGATTGTTTAACTGAATAAACCTTTAAACCACAACACAATCGCGTCCCACATACGGCGCAACCAGCTGCCTTCTTCCACGCCGGTTAGGGCGACGACGTCTTTTTCGGCAATGATTTTGCCGTCTTTCATGACTTTCAGTTTGCCCAATACTTGACCTTTTTCAATCGGGGCGAGGACGGGCTGAAGCGTTTCTAAGATTGGTTTGACGTTTTTGCCGGTATCGTGGGGAATGGTAATGTAAACATCGTCCAAGAAACCGATGTCTACGGCTTTGGTGCTGCCTTTGTAAACTTTGACTTGGGAAATCACTTCTCCGCCGTTGTAAAGTTTAGGCGTATCAAATGCCTGCAATGACCAGTTGAGCAGTTTGCTGCTTTCGCTTGCGCGCGCTTCGGTGGATTCGGCACCGGCAAGGATGGAAACAATACGGCGGTTGTTACGTTTGCTGGAAGCAGCAAGATGATAGCCTGCGCCTTCAGAATAGCCGGTTTTCAAACCGTCGATACTGCTGTCGCGATAGAGCAGAAGATTGCGGTTGGGCTGCTCGATATTATTGTATTTGAAAGATTTATTTGCAAACAAAGGATAGTATTTCGGATAGTCGTTGATCAGCGCGGCTGCCAAAATGGCCAAGTCGCCAACGGTTGAAACATGGCCGTTAGAAGAAATGCCGGTCGGGTTGTTGAAGTGGGTGTGCTTCATGCCCAAGCGTTTGGCTTCTTCATTCATTTGTTTGACGAATTCATCGATAGAGCCGTTACCGATGGCTTCTGCAAGGGTGATGGCGGCATCGTTGGCCGATTGGATGGTTGTCCCCTTAATTAAGGAGCTGACGCTGACAGGCACTTTTGGGTCGAGGAACATACGCGAACCTTCGACTTTCCATGCGGCATTGGAAACGGTCAGCATTTGGCTTGCTTCAAGTGTACCGTTTTCTAATGCTTTAAAGGCAAGGTAGGCAGTCATCATTTGCGTCAACGCGGCAGGTTCGATAGGCGCGTCGGCATTGTTGGATGCCAAGGTTTGCTTGCTGTGCAGGTCGGTAACGATGTAGGCGGTTGCCGCGATTTCCGGAGGCGTTGTCGGACTGTTGATGCTGTGCAACAATGGCTGCGGCTGTGCCTCGCCTTGTACGGCAGGTGCGGAGGCAACCGGGTCGGCGGCAAGGGCGTGGGTATTCAGGAGGGCAGCAAAAATTAAGCTAAGTAGCGTTTTTTTCATCATTGTTTGTAAATTTGAATATGGGTGGATACTGTTATCGAGTAAACAGTTTGGCATACTAAATAGATAGTAAGCGGACATTATACCGTTTCATTCAGGCTTTGCTAAGATTTTTCTTGCCTTCAGACGGCCTCAGGGGTATGGTTTTAACTTTTTCCTCAGGCCGATTCGGCCGAATGACAATTTATTTTCGAACACTGAATACCATGAACCATCCTCTTCCTCTTTCCGATTATCTGACCCGTATTTTGACCGCTTCCGTTTATGATGTAGCCGTAGAAACGCCTTTGGATTTGGCACGCAGTCTGTCAGGCCGTCTGAACAATCAGGTTTTGCTCAAACGTGAAGATTTGCAGCCGGTGTTTTCGTTCAAAATCCGCGGTGCGTACAACAAAATGGCGAAGCTGCCGAAAGAAGCTTTGGATTGCGGCGTGATTGCTGCCAGCGCGGGCAACCATGCGCAGGGTGTGGCTTTATCGGCGCAGTATTTGGGTTGCCGCGCCGTCATCGTGATGCCGGAAACAACGCCTAAAATCAAAATTGACGCGGTAAAGAGCCGTGGCGGCGAAGTGGTATTGAAAGGCGTGTCTTACAATGATGCCTATGATTATGCGATGGAGTTGGCCGAAAAGGAAAAGCTGACTTATATTGCGCCTTTTGATGATCCGGATGTGATTGCCGGCCAGGGAACCATCGGCATGGAAATCCTCCGTCAACACCGCAATATCAATGCGATTTTTGTTCCGATTGGTGGAGGCGGCTTGGCAGCAGGCGTAGCGGCGTTTATCAAACAAGTTTGTCCTGAAATTAAAGTGATTGGCGTGCAAACTGATGATTCTTGCTGTATGAAGCAATCGGTTGAGGCAGGGAAAATCGTACATTTGAAAGATGTCGGCCTGTTTTCAGACGGCACGGCGGTTAAAGTGGTGGGCGAGGAAACCTTCCGCCTGTGTAAAGAGCTGTTGGACGAAATTATTACGGTCAATACGGATATGTTGTGCGGCGCGATTAAAGATATTTTTGACGATACGCGTAGCATTACTGAGCCTGCGGGCGCATTGGCTCTTGCCGGCCTGAAGGCTTACGTTGCGAAAAACAATATCCAAGGTCAAAATTTGGTTGCCGTCACCAGTGGCGCCAATATGAACTTCCACCGCTTACGCCACGTTTCGGAGCGCAGTGAGCTGGGCGAGGGCAACGAAGGTATTTTCGCCGTTACCATTCCCGAAGAAAAGGGCAGCTTCCTGAAGTTTATCAATTTGCTGGGAAGCCGGAACATTACTGAGTTCAACTATCGCTACGGCAGCGATAAAAATGCGCATATTTTTGTCGGCTTGCAAACCGCCGGTGCGCAAGACTTGGCCGTCATCAGCAAACAACTGGCTGACGCAGGTTTGCCCAATGTCGATCTGACCAATGACGAAATCGCCAAAATCCATATCCGTTACATGGTCGGCGGACGTACGGAAAAAGTATCCAGCGAACGCTTGGTCAGCTTTGAATTTCCGGAGCGTCCCGGCGCATTGTCCCGCTTCTTGAACCATATGCGCGCCGAATGGAATATTACTTTGTTCCATTATCGCAATCATGGTGCGGACTACGGCCGTATTTTGGTCGGTATCGATGTACCTGAAAGCGACAATGAAGCCTTTGCCGACTTCTTGGAGAGCTTGGGTTATGTTTATAAAGAAGAAACCGATAATCCGGCTTATAAACTTTTCTTGGCTTAATCAGTAAGATAAAAGGCCGTCTGAAAAATTTCAGACGGCCTTGTGTTTTATGTTCGGCTTTATTTTTTACGGAACACCAAGTCCCAAACGCCATGACCCAATCGTTTGCCTCGGGCTTCAAATTTGGTTTCAGGACGATAATCGGGCGTAGGGGCGTAATCGGCAGCCGTGTTTTGCAAAGCGTCGAAACTGCTCAAAACCTCCAGCATTTGCACGGCGTATTCTTCCCAGTCGGTCGCCATATGGACATAGCCGCCGCTTTTGAGTTTGGGCAGCAGCTTTTCAACAAACGGCACTTGTACCAAGCGGCGTTTATTGTGACGTTTTTTGTGCCAAGGGTCAGGGAAGAAAATATGAATGCCGTCTAAAGAACCGTCTTCCAGCATCTTTTCCACTACTTCCACCGCATCATGACGCATTACGCGGATATTGGAAATGTGTTCTTCCTCAATCAGCTTCAAGATATTGCCGACGCCCGGGCCGTGAACATCAATTGCTAAAAAGTCGGTATCGGGCAGACGTTTGGCGATTTCCACTGTCGCGACGCCCATACCGAAACCGATTTCCAAAACTTTAGGATTATCCCGGCCGAATGCGCGGTTCAAATCCAAAGGAGCTTCTTGGAAGTCCACACCAAATTGCGGCCACATTGTATCGATGGCGCGCTGTTGGGCAGCGGTCATATGGCCTTGACGCAAGACGAAACTGCGGATGCTGCGTTTGTGTTCTTCAGGAACGGTATTTTCGGGTGTATTTTCTGGAATGTTTTCGGACATGTTGTTTTAAATCAGTGAGAAATCAAATAAAAAGGCCGTCTGAAAAAATCAGACAACCCTGCATATAAATCGGCGTGATTATAGCGAATAAACGCTTTTCCTGAAACCTTTTAAAAAGAAGGTTTCAGACGGCCTTTTTAAGACAATACCGGTTGCGGTACTTTGTGTTGCACCGCATAAACCGCAGCTTGGACGCGGCTGCTTAGATTCAGCTTGCGCAATAGGTTCTGCACATGCACTTTGACGGTTGACTCAGCCAAGTTTAAATGGCGGGCAATGATTTTATTGCTGTGTCCGGCGGCAAGGTAGCCCAAGATTTCCATTTCGCGCGGGGTCAGCTGCGCCAGCAGGTGGTCGGAGCGTGAAGGAGAAGGGGAAATCAGCGATTGCACCAAGCGGCTGGTCATTTCTGGAGAGAAGACATTGTCGCCATCGACGGCTTTGCGAATGCTTTCCAAGAGGAAGTCGGCGTTGATGTTTTTCAGCAAAAAGCCTTTTGCACCCATACGCATACATTCGGTCAAGTCGTCGCTGTCTTCGGAAACGGTCAGCATGATGACGGTCAGTTGTGGATTGATGCTCAAAATTTGAGCCAGTGCTTCGCGGCCGTTCATGACCGGCATATCCAAGTCCAACAAAACTACGTCAGGCTTAAGCTGTTCGACCATTTTTACGCCGGCCAGGCCGTCTGAAGCTTCGCCGACGACTTCAAAATCGGGCTGGCGGGAGAGCAGGGCTTTGATGCCGCTGCGAAATAGGGTGTGGTCGTCAATAAGGGTAATTTTAATCGTCATGATGCTGTTCTCATTTGTTGCGGCAAAGTCAGCATAACCGCCGTACCTTGCCCAATCTGCGATGTAATGGCCAATTCTGCGTTAATCCGTTGGGCCCGTTCCTGCATAATGCCCAAGCCGACATGTTCGCCTGAAGGCCGGTTTGATAGATGTTCTTTATTAAAGCCTGCGCCGTCGTCCCGAATCGTCATGACAAAATCGCCGTGGTTGGCAATTTCGACGCTGACATGTTGCGCACGCGCGTGTTTCCGGATATTGGACAGGCTTTCCTGCAAGATGAAGATGATTTGCAAGTGTTCATCATAATTTAATGCCTGTCCGTCGTCCTGCCATTTTAAATCAACCGGGATACCAGTTTGCCGTTCAAAACGCGCCAGCAGCGATTCTACCGCTTCGGGAAAATCTTTATTACTGATTTTGGTGCGGAAATTCATCAAAAGTTCGCGGACGTCTTCGTAGCATTCCTGCACGCCGTCTTTGATGAAGCCGATATTTTCTTCGGCCTGCTCGCGTTGGTCTGAAGCAAACGCGCTTTCCAGCATTTGTACCTGCAAATTCAAAAAGGTCAAAGCTTGCGCGATGCTGTCATGCAAACCTTGCGCAATCAAGTTACGCTCCTGTAAAACTGCAAGCAGGCGGCGCTCTTGTTCCATGCGGTTGCTGGCGATGGAAATGCCCAGCTGTCCGCTTAAGGTATGCAGCAGTTTTTCGTCTTGCTCATCAGGCATATGGCCGTCTGAAAAATATAGGGTCAGTACGCCGAGTTGTTCGTCTTGATAAACGATCGGAAATTCTACACGATTTCCTTCTTCGGTTTCACCGACGCTTGCCGCCAAATCAGAACGTTTCCGTTCCTCATCGGAAAGATATACCGTACCGCCCAAAGCGGAAAACGCCGGCAGAATCTGAGCCAAAAATTCTTCTGCGGCCTGTTGCGGCGTAAAGGTTTGGTGCAGGTTGCGCGTAGTCTGGTAGAGCAGGGTCAAGTCACGGTTTTGCCGGGCCAAGTCTTGGGTTTGTTGGGCAACCTGTCCTTCTAAATCCGTATAAAGCGTTTTCAGACGGCGGCTCATTTGGTTGAAGCCCTTGCTGACTTGGGAGAATTCACGAATTTGGTCTGTATCGATTTGTACCCCGAAACGACCTTCGCTGATGGTTTCTACCCCGTCGCGCAATTTTTCCAGCGGCCGGATGATCCACGAATAATGCCAAACAATCATCAAGCCGGCAGCCACTAAAATCATCAACATCATCGCCATTTGAAAACGGCGCAGCCACAAAGTATTTTGCTCGTTGGCGTTTTCCATCGCCTGTAAAAACAGCTCGATATTGCCGGCAAAACGGTATAAGCCGATTTGGGTCGGCCGCTCGTAATGTTGCAAAGAAGGCTTGATGTTGGATTCCCAATCAATTAACAGCATCGATTGGATCAAATCGTAAGCCAGCGGCATTTGTGACGGAATCAGCGGATGAATGGCATCGCTTTGCGTTACATTGGCCAGCGTACGTTCAAATTCTTTGATTTGGTTGTCAATTTGAGCATTGGGCGTACGGACGCTTGCCATATAAGCCAAGCGATACACCTGCATTTTCAAGCTGCCCGCATCTTCAATCGTTTTGGCCGCGCTTTCCAAACGCCAAGAAAGCAGCAGGGTAAAGGCAATCGACAAAAAAGCCGAGCCGACCCATAACACAGTCAGCAGTTTTAAACGCGAGGACAGGCTCAGGCCGTCTGAAGATCCGGAGAATAAACGCATAAAGCACGCAGGAAGACTAATCCGATAATCTTATAAAAATATCATTCTTTCGGCCTATAAACAACCTGTCTAAAATAATTGTATGGTTATGATAAGAAAAAACAGGGGTTTAATGTAAAATCATGTTATGATAAAATTCATCTTAAGTGAATTAAATCACAAAATCAGGTTTTAGACGGCCTGAAGCCTTAAAACTTATTCCATAAATACAACATCTCGAATAACACTTACGCACTCTGCTTTGCAAAGGACTACCAAAATGAAAATTTTTGCACTGATATTGGCCGGCGGGCAGGGAAGCCGGATGGGAGGTGTCGATAAAGGGTTGGTGCAGTGGCACAACAAAGCCTTGATAGATCACGTTATCGAAAAAATCCGCCCGCAAGTCAGCCATATCGCCATCAGTGCCAACCGCAATCTCGAATCCTACGCCCAACGCAGCGCGCACGTTTTCTCCGATGCGCGCCAATGGCAACATTACGGCCCTTTGGCCGCCTTGTGTACCGCCGCCAACGATTTACAAATTGCTACTGCCGATTGGCTGCTCATCGTATCTTGCGATATGCCGCGGATGCCGGAAAATTTGGTGTCCCAATTTGAAACCATCGCGCGGCGCACGCCATTGTGCAATGCGTTTTATGTAGAGACCTCTGCCAGGCCGCATTACAGCGTGATGTTTATCCGACCGCAAATCCTACAAAGCACCGTGCCATACCTTTATTCAGGAATGCGCAGCATCCGAGGTTGGCTGCAGCAACAGCGCGCGAGGGTTGTCCATTTCCCTCATGAGCAGGATTTTATCAGCTACAACACGGAAAATGATTTGGCTCAGCCTTTGTAGTTGGGTAGGTAAGGGGACTAATATTCAGATAGGAATACGTCATTTGATGATGCTTAAAAATCTTTCAATAGGTAATAACTATCTTGTAATTAGTTCCCTTAGAAATTCATCAATCCGTATATTTAAATAAAATATACGTTCTTCGTTAAAATAAACTTTGGCTTTTTCCCTATCGACTGTAGCTTTTAGGTCATTTAGTCTGCCTAAGTCTAAATTTTCGCTGGTATATTTTCTTGCCAACAGTGCACGTAGCAAATCTCCATCTAGCCCTAAACCTTTAATTACTTTTAGCACCTTATCATTGGCATCTTTTTGTTTGTACGTGGTGATGTAATCACTTAATGCTAAATTTGGATCAAGCTTGATATCGCCGGATTGCACATCGTGTAAAAACAACTCAGCAAATTTTTGATCTTCTTTAGAAAGCGTAGCAAAAGAGTGGTGTAGCTCCTCAAGTGCAGCAGCTTCTTCTATGCCGCCGATGGTTTTAAGCCATTTTTCAAAACGGGCATTCATATAATTTTGATCAATTTTATCGGTTTCGATTTCGTTGATGTGCGAACGCAAATCAAATGGCACATCATCGCTACCGCCACCATTGCCTGAACTTTCTTTAAACAAATCTTTATAACGAGCCAGCAGTTTATCGTAGGTCTCTTGATCGAAATTGAGTGTGGCAGTGATCACGCTGTCGTCTTCCTGTACCACATCATAGCTTGATTTTCCCCAAGAAAAGCCCAAGAGCCGAGCAGCTTGTAAGTGCTCATTGAGCTGATTGAATAGTTTGACAAACTTTGCGCATGAGGTTGTATCATCAGGGTTTTTTGAAAAATCTTCTAATCCTGCCCATTTGAAAATATCGGCAATATCGGCAAAGCAGACATTTATTTTGTCGATAACCTTATCTAAATTATCGACAAACAGCCCCATAGGACGGTCGCCCGAATAAAGTTTTACGGCTCGCTCAATATTGCGTTGCATCGTATGCGGCTTGCGGTAATAGCGGATTAAACCAAAAGGCTTATCGGTTTTGTCGCATAAGCGGTTAGTACGGGAAAACGCCTGAATCAAGTTGGCGTAATCCAAAATTTTGTCTAAATAGAGCGTATTGAGCCATTTGCTGTCAAAGCCTGTCAGCATCTGATCGACCACAATCAACAAATCCAGCTGCTCGTCGGGCTTGATTCTCTTATACGCATTGATATGCGACAACCTATCCGACAAATCCGTTTTAAATCGGGAATAAGTGGCGTAGCCGAAATTTGTGTGGAACTGGGCGTTGTAATCTTTCAAAATTTCGGCAATCCATATTTCCTTATCGTTGCCTTGCCCATCGTTAAGAATATTCGGATCGAAAAGGGCGGTCAGTTTCGGCCAGGGATTTTTAGCTTCCTCAGGATCTTTGGCTTCCTCAGAATTTTTGGCTTCCTCAGCAATTCTGATTTTCTCAGCAATTTTGGCTTTAATTAAGCGATAATAATTGACCGCTTCGGGAATAGAGCTGGTGGCAAAAATGGCATGATATTTTTTGCCTTGGCTGAGGCGTCGCCAATTATCCAGCATGTCGTCGATCACTGCATTCACATGTTCCGGCGTTTGATATTGCACATTGGGTATATAATCTTCAATGCCTTTTTGATATTTGCCGTCTGAAGTATATTCTCCCGCCATCGGCACATCATTCATAAATTGATTGTAGATTTTTTTCTTTTGATCATCGGCAAATACTTCGCTTTCATCTGTTGCTTTGGCTTCTTGCAAAGCGACAGTTCTGCGTAAATCGCTGTCTTTAAAGGTACGGATATGGAAGGGGTGAAAGCCCAGCACATTTTCATCGCGAATGCCGTCTGCAATCGAATAGCGGTGCAATTCATTGCCGAAAACCGTGGCAGTGGTTGAATTTCTCTTAGCGTTTTCTTCTTCAATCGGCGTGCCGGTAAAGCCGAAGAAAATCGCATTGGGGAAGGTGTGCTTAATGGTGAGCAACATATCGCCAAAAGTAGTACGGTGGGCTTCATCAACGATAAACACCAAACGTTTACCACTGATTTGCTCGATGTCAGCCTCATTTACCCCTTCTTCCGCCTTGATATTACTCATTTTTTGAATGGAGGTAACGATTAAGCGGTCGCGGTCTTGTTTGCTTTTCAGCTTAGCGAGCAAAATGGCGGTGTTTTCCGTTGCCTGCACATCATCTTTACTATCGGCAAAATTCTGATATTCCTCCAGCGATTGCTTGCCCAGCTCAATACGGTCGAGCAAGAAGATCACCTTATCCGCATCTTTACGGCGGCTGATTAACTGCGCCGATTTAAAACTTGACATCGTTTTTCCCGAGCCTGTGGTATGCCAAATATAGCCGCCGCGCTGATTGCCCGAAGTCCAATCTGTTTTTGCCACCGTGTCAGCAATTTTGTTGACTGCATAATACTGATAGCTGCGCAACACTTTCAGCTGCTCGTCTTTCGCATCGGCAATGGTGTAATCGCCGATAAACTGATGCGCCATCGGAATCGAGAGGAAATGCGTCGCCACCTTGTCCCAATCGTTCATATACACATTATTGAAATCCGCCCAACGGAAATAAAACGCAGGATTTAATGGACCGCCGGTATTGGCAAAATAGCGACATTCTTCCGGCGTCATCGCCACAAACACCTGCACCAAGCTAAAAATGCCAGAAAACGCGCCTGCCTTATGGTATCGCTCAATTTGATAGGTCGCTTGGCTGATGGGCACGCCAGAGCGTTTCAACTCAATATGAAACATCGGCATCCCATTAATTAACAACATCAAATCGCCGCGCTGCTTAGGGTATAAATCCGAACGAGGAGTAAATTGGGGCTGCTGGGCAATTTGATAGCGGCTTTTGCCGGCAGAAATTTCCTCACGGTCGAAAATATCCAACGATACTTCCTTGCCGAAATGACGGCTTTCCTCATTTTCACGCTTGATGGCCACCGTTTTGCCATTGATAAAGCCGTTTAGCGCATAAGGCGTTTTTAATGCCTGCACCTGCTCCAAAATCTGGTTCATTTCCGAGCGAATCAACGGCACATCGAGCTTGTCGATATGTTGGTTGGTTTTATTCAAATGCTCCTGCCAGTTGGCAATTAACTTTTCTTCGGTGGGATAGAGCAACACTTCCTTTTCCCAGCTTTTGGTGGTAAGCAAGGCAATCAGTGCGTTTTCAAAATCAGCTTCTTTATTAAACATTCTTTTTCTCCGTAAGGGCGCTACTACAATTTTTCAGACGGCCTCAATCATGGTCAGGAACGCCCGCCCTATACCAACATCGCCGCCAACAGCCCTTTTTTAAGTTGGTTTAATTTTTCGACCTCTGCCGACTGTAATGCAATGGTTTCGTCCAGTTGGCGGAAGAAGTTGCCGATGGCGGTTTGTTCTTTAGGGGTAGGAATAAACACAATATTCTTCTCAATATCTTTTGCATTTATGGATGGCAAAGCTCCGATTTGGGCTAATGCAGGCAAATCAATCGTATCAAAAAGTGTTTTCATAAAATAATTATCCAAGCTTGAATCTAAGATAAACGCCATTGTATTGTTATCAAGTAAAAATGGAGTATTAACCAGCCGTTTACGATTTAACAGTAAAGCTGCTCCAACTTTGGCAAAAAATATACATGGAAGCTGTTGAATAACTTGCCATCGTTGTTTATCAATTTGTTCTTGGGTTACATAGTTATTGGCTTTTCTTAGATAAACTTCGTTACCCGATAAATTCATATCTGACACTTTGAAAAATGGTATGCCATTTGCTCCACCTTGCTCATTTTCAGAAAAACCAATACCTGATAAGCAATAACCCAAGCAGCCTAATTCATTTCGCTCCCACTCCCCCTCAAACCCTTTAAAACGGATTTTCGGTATTTTTTCACCGTTTGCGGGGAACATTTTTGCCAACATGGCCTTTTTAAGCTGACGGCTTTTTTCCAACACCGCTCGGCTCTCGGCGATTAGGCTGTCTAAGCGGCGGAAAAACAAACCAAGGTGGGTTTGTTCTTCGTAAAGAGGAAAATTAAATTTATAGGCTCTTAACTTTTCTAAAGTAATACGGGTAATTGCTTGCCCAGCCATTGAGCCTTTAATTTCATTTTGTCCAATAGGGCTTTGTAATACTTGGCATAAAAAATTAGCATTATGTTTCTTTTGCTTTGGCCTTAATACAGCAACGCTGGATAATAATGAAAATTCTTCGTCAAGAAAGTTAATACAACAATTTCCTGTACTAGCTCCATCTTTCGTTAATAACAAATCTCCAAATTTGACTGAACAACGTTTATATATTTCTTGATGCTCTTCAGCTGAAATATAAGAAACATCAGATAAATCTAAACCTGAATTTCTAATATTTTTCGAAGTTATATATTTGTATTCTCCATTTTGGGATTTTGGGGAAAAATGAGTACCATCACTAAGATATTCTGTTACTTCACCCAATACCTTTTCTTCCCAAGCATCAGTAAACCCATTAAACCGCAAACGTGGCTCTTGTTGCTTATTCATTTTGCCCCCTTAGCCTTTCAAAATTGCCTGCCATGCGGCAATGCCTTGCAAGTCAAACTCGCTGCCGGTGAGTTCGTCCATCATTTGTGCCAGTGCGGCGGCGCTTTCTTGTTTACGCTCGCTGATGTGCTGATAGGTGTCGGCATATTTGTCGCAAAGTGCGGTCAGTTTTTGGCTGAATTGCGCCAGCATGTTTTCAGGCAGCTTGCACATCGCGGCATTGAGCGGAACAAACCATTTTTGACGGAGCAAATCGAGGGCTTCGGCATCATCCAGGGATTCAATGGCGGCTTTGGTTTTGCTGTGAAGCTCGGCGGATAGGGTTTTGAGTTCTGCCTTAAGCGTTTTTTCTTCGGCAAGCAGCTTATAGGCAGCCTGCAATTTTGCGCCCAGGCTTTCTTCGGCAAAAATGTGTTTGTCGATGGCTTTGGTCAAGTCGGCTTTTTTGGCAATCGCTACGCCGTCGGCTTCCAATTCTTGTTGCAAGGCTTTGGGAATTTCGGCGTTGATAAAGCCGTCGCCTTCATCATTGACGGCAGGGCAGGCTTTTTCTTCTTCGCTCAGGTTTTCCAAAATGCTTTGCATTTCGGCGGCGATTTCCGCTAAGCGGCTTTCTTTGGCTTTCAGGTTTGCCAATTCCTGCGGCAGTTTGACGGCTTGCACCAATTCAAACGGCAGAATATGCCCCACCCAGCCGTCTTGTACCTCGGCTTCTTTTTTGGTTTTGCTGTCTTTTTTCAGCACCATAAATGGATCAACCTGCTTAATTGCCTGTTTACCTTCGGTTTGGATCATCTCTAAATCGGCGGCAATGCCTGCCACATCGGCGCGCCATAGGTCATCGAGTTTTTGATAGGCAGTATAAAAATCCAATAAGGGCATTGCCTGTACTTTTTCCCGAATAAGTTCGGCGAGTTGCTGCTGGGTTTGGGAGATGTTGAGCGTTTCCATCGGCTCAATCAGCAGGGTTTCCAAGCTGGTAGTGAAATCGGCAAAGTTTTGGGCAAATTGCGCTTGGTAATTCAGCACGCTGGCGTGGCTTTGCATGGCGGCTTTAAGATTGTCGGTTTTCGGTTGCACATAAGGTGTGCCGTTATCGGTAAACAAGGCCGTCTGTAAACCGTCAAAGGCTGCCCAATAGTCTGCAAATTGTGCCAGCTCGGCTTTGGGAATGCCGCCGTGTATGGTGGCGAAAATATCCCATTGCTCTGCCGGCTCGGCAGAGTCGACATAGCGTGGAATGTTGAGGTTGTAGCCGTTTGCCACAATTTCGGCTTTCGGCACAATGCGGGAGAATTTAGGCAATTCCCGGCGATGGGTCACGCAATCGACAATGCGCTTGATGTCGCTTGCCTGCAAATGGTTGTTTTTGCCTACTTTGATGAAATGCTTGGAGGCGTCAATCATCAATACGTCGTTACGTTCGCGCTCTTGGCGTAAAACGACGATGATGGTGGGAATGCCCGTACCAAAAAAGATATTGGCAGGCAGACCGATAATGGCATCGATATGATTGTATTCAATCAGATTTTTTCGGATTTTCTCTTCTTCGCCGCCCCTAAAAAGCACGCCATGCGGCAAGACGATGGTCATGATGCCGTTGGGCTTTAAGTGGAAGAGGTCGTGCAATAGAAAAGCAAAATCGGCTTTTGCCTGCGGGGCGACGCCAAAGCGTTTGTAGCGGATGTCGCCTTCTTTGTCTTTGGGATTCCACGGCTGGGAATAGGGCGGATTGGACACTACGGCATCCAGATACAGCGGCTCGCCTTCCAGCGGCCAGTCGTCTTCTAATGTATCGGCATTGCGGGTGAAAATATTGCTCGGCAAAATGCCGCGCATGACCAAATTCATGCGCGTGAGGTTGTAAGTGTTTTCTTTTAATTCTTGGGCATAATATTTGATACTGTCGGCGCTTTTGAGATGTTTGGCAACGCTATGGCCGATGTTGATCAGTAATGAACCTGAGCCGCTGGTCGGGTCGTAAATGCTGATTTCTTCACGGTCTTTGAGATGGTCGGCAATGATCTCCGACATCAGCAAAGATACTTCGTGCGGCGTGTAAAATTCGCCCGCTTTTTTGCCTGCGTTGGCAGCAAACATACTAATCAGATATTCATAAATAAAGCCCAATACGTCATAGCCCTGTTTGCCGTCCATCGGAATATCGGCAATCAGTATGAAAAGGTCTTTCACCGCATTGGTTTGGCTGGCGGCGGTATCGCCCAATTTGCTCAAACCGGATTCTAAGGTTTTGAAAATGCCGTCAAAAACTGAGATGTAGTTTTCTGCAATATTGCGGCTGAAAGCGCTCATTGCTGTGCGGACGTTGGCAATATTGAAATCCGAGCCTTGGGCTAACCAAGTTGAAAACAGATGTTCGTAGCTGATGAAATAGCCGAGGTTTCTTTTGATATGGTTGACAAGATCCACGTTATATTCGGTAAGCTCATCGGCAAAATTTGATTTTTCTAAGCCTTGTTCAAGGGCAAATTTTTCCAGTTTGTCGGACAAAAATTTGTAGAAAATAAAGCCTAAGATGTAGTCTTTGTATTCATTCGCTTCAATTTTGGAACGCATTTTATTCGCAGATTGCCAAATT
Source organism: Neisseria sp. HMSC067G12 (assembly GCF_001812725.1). Classification (NCBI taxonomy): domain Bacteria; kingdom Pseudomonadati; phylum Pseudomonadota; class Betaproteobacteria; order Neisseriales; family Neisseriaceae; genus Neisseria; species Neisseria sp. HMSC067G12. The sequence continues at coordinate 229,742 of NZ_KV810226.1, forward strand.
TTGGCTGCAAGTTGTTGTTTATTCATTTTTTCTCTTATTGGTTTTTGATTTTATACATATTGCGGTATTTATGATTGCTTGGTGCAGGCTTTGCTATGATAAACCATCAACACAGTGTTTACATAATTTACATTGTAGAGGGAGTATGATTCATCGATGCAATGAAAAATGGTAGGAAAGCTCACATTACATAAAGGCCGTCTGAAACTCAACTTTCAGACGGCCTTTTGTGTCCATATAAAAGTTGCGATCTATTTGGCTAGGATGAGATTGAGCTTGTCATCTTTGAATATAAATGATTAGGATAGAACAAGCGTTTGGATTTTGAAGACGATTTATAAAAACTCTTTGAAATCTCTCTACTCTTTGAAAAAGAAAAAAGGCCGTCTGAAAAGTGCAGGCTGCTTTTTGGGATTTCAGACGGCCTTTAAAAGCAGCCTGCGCTTGGAGGGGGTATTGTGTTTAGCTATCTGCCAAATACTTTCCGCCAGGCATTTGGATTGATTTTAAATTTGGCTTTGAACTGCAAACGTAGGTTTGCCGCGCTGCCGAAGCCGCTTTGTTCGGCGATGCGTTCTATCGGCAAATCCGTATTTTCCAACAAATCCTGCGCCTGCCATAGCCGCTCTGTGGTGAGCCACTCACTGAAATTCATGCCTGTGGCTTGAGAAAAATGGCGGATAAAGGTTCGGCGGGAAACGGCTAATTTTTTTGCCAAATCGTCCAAGCGGTATGGGGTGGCAAGGTTTTGGCGCAGTTCGTCCAATAAGTGATTGATTTTGTCATCGGCGGTACGACGTTCGACAGGTCGGTGGATAAACTGTGCCTGCCCGCCTTCACGGTGTGGTGCCGCAACCAAGGTACGAGCAAGGTCGTTGGCAACGGTTGCACTGTGGATTTTGCGGATGAGGTACAGGCAACAATCCAGCCCGCCTGCCGCACCTGCCGATGTTAAAAAGTTGCCGTCTTCCGCATATAGGCGGTTGGTATCCAGATGAATTTTAGGGAAACGGCGGACAAAGTCGTCTTCGGCAAGCCAGTGGGTGGCGGCGGTTCTGCCGTCTAAAAGTCCTGTGTAGGCAAGGGCGTAAGTGCCGTAACATAGGGCGGTGATATGCGCACCACGTTGTACCGCTTTCTGTAAATGTGCGCTCAACTCGGGTGTCGGGGCTTCTTCAATATTGCGCCAGCCTGCGATGACGATGATGTCGGCTTCTTCCGTCAAATCCAAGCCGCCGTGTACGGGAATGTTTGCGCCCAGTGCCGTGATGACGTCTTTGCTGTCATCGGAACAGATTTTCAGGTCAAAGAGCGGATTGTCCCGATAGGTCGTCTGAAAAACAGAAAAGGGAATGTTGAAGACAAAATCATTCATGCCCGATTGAGCATATAGCACGATTTTGGGGACAGCTTGATTTTGGCGAAACTCGTTACGCTCGTTTTCAGACGACATTTTGGCACTATCCTTGCGTTTATTGGCAATATTGCCTATTTTAGCCGATACACCTGCTGCTTAAAATACGCTCCATGATTTTTTAAGGAGCAACATCATGAAATTCAAGCAATTTATTCTTGCCACTGTTTTGGGCGCGACAGCCTTTTCCGCCTGGGCAGACGATTCATACCAACATATCCGTAACGCTACCGCCAAGGTCGAATATGCGGGGCAGACGTTTTTGATTGACCCGTTTTTCGCACCCAAGCACTCCATGAACGGCTTTGCCGGCACGTTCAACAGCCAAGCCAAAATGCCGCTGGTCGGGCTGCCGATGAGCGTGAATAAAATTTTGGACGGTGTGGATGCAGTTATCGTTACCCATACTCACGAAGACCATTGGGACGAAACCGCCGCACGTTCCATTCCGAAAAACCTGCCCGTATATGTGCAGCACCAAGCCGACGCGGCAAAAATCCGCAGCCAAGGCTTTACTGATGTACGCGTGTTGAACGGCAGCGCTGTCTTCAACGGCGTAACCATCAGCAAAACCGGCGGCGTACACGGTACAGAAGCCATGTATGCCAACCCGCAGCTAGCCGAAATCTTAGGTGATGCAATGGGTGTGGTATTCCAAAGCAGCGGACACAAAACTACTTATATTATGGGTGATACTGTGTGGACGGCAGATGTAAACAAAGCATTGAACCGCTACAAACCCGATTATCTGATTATGAACACGGGCTACGCGCTGATTTCAGGTATTTCAGACGGCATTATTATGGGGACGGCTGATGTATTAAAAGCCAGCCAAGTCATGCCTAAAGCCAAAATCATCACCGTACACATGGATACCGTGAATCATACCGCCGTCAGCCGCGCCGATATGCGTAAATTTATACGCGGTCAAGGCATTGAAAGCCGTGTGAACGTTCCGGAAGACGGAGAAATCCTGAAACTGGATTGATAAACGGCTCATTATCCTAAAGCAGCCTGTACCTTGTTTTTCAAAGTGCAGGCTGCTTTATTTTTTCGTGGCTTTTGTTAAACCGTCTAACCATGCTTGATGGCCGTTTACCATTGGATTTGGCACAGTTACTGCCAAGCCTTTGGCGAGTTTGCCGATTTGGCTTTCTTCGGTTAATACACGCACGCGGTTGTTAGGCAGGCTTTCTAAAATCCAAGCGCCGAAAATTAAAGTGGTGGTGCTGGCGATTAACGAAAGCATCGTACAAAATCAGCTTGAACAGCAGTAAATTGACTTTGCGGTGGTTACACTAGACTTCCAAGCACCGGATATTCATGCAAAAAATCTGTATGATGAACGCTATATTTGTGCCGTTCGCCACGATCACCCAATAGCCCAACAAACAGAACTTACCCTTGAGCAATTTTGCCAGTTAGAACAAGCCTTGATTTCCTATCATGGCGGTAACTTCAGCGGTGTTATTGACCAAGCCCTGAAAGCGATGGGGCTACAAAGAAATGTCAGTCTATCGGTACAAAACTTTATTGTTTTGCCTGAATTACTAGAACAAAGCGATTTATTGGTAGTCCTGACTGAACGTTTAATTAGCAACTTGCCCAATCTCAAACGCTTTGAGCCCCCCCTTGAAATTCAAGGTTTTACCAAAACATTGATTTGGCACGAACGGACACATAAAGATCCTGCGTATCGCTGGGTTAGAGAGCTGATTGAAAAGGCTTATTTGGTTGAAGGAAGATAATGAATGCTAATGATAGGTATGATAAATTTCCCTTTATGGTCTGTAAAAGCGTGCAAGCCAATGTACTTTTAAAAGATGCAGTAAAAAGGCATAATTGAAGCTCTCATTTTTCAGAATTATTTGTTGTAGGAGCAAAAGATGAATATTTTATTACTAGACGGTGGTAAAAATTTCGGACATTCGCATGGTGAGTTAAACCACACGCTTCATAAAAAAGCGAAAGAAGTTTTGACCGTACTTGGACACAATATACAAGAAACCGTGATTGATGCCGGCTATGATGTTGAAGCAGAAATCGAAAAATTCT
>NZ_KV810226.1:233310-233842 GCF_001812725.1 Neisseria sp. HMSC067G12
GGACAGTGAAAAAATACATAGACGAAGTATTAACCGCCGGACACGGCAAGCTTTACCATAGTGATGGTCGCCATCGTGTCAATCCGACTGAAGGCTACGGCACAGGTGGTTTGTTGCAAGGTAAAAAACACATGCTCTCGCTTACTTGGAATGCCCCGATTGAAGCCTTTACTCGCGAAGGCGACTTCTTCGAAGGTAAAGGTGTGGATGCTTTATACATGCACTTCCACAAACTCAATGAGTTCATCGGTTTGACCCGTCTGCCAACATTCGTATGTAACGATGTGATTAAAAATCCACAAGTAGAACAATATTTAGTAGACTATCAAGCATACTTGGAAAAAGTATTCGGCTAATGGCAAAAAAGGTGGGTAAAAATGCCCACCTTTTTTATTATTGATGAATAGTTGTGATCATTGTAAATGAGCCACATCGTTAAGTTGCTCAATATGAAAACCGCTTTCACTATCGTATTTCACAATACTGATCGAAGTATTTAACAATGACACGGATTTACCCTCATCACGATGGT
>NZ_KV810226.1:233942-256669 GCF_001812725.1 Neisseria sp. HMSC067G12
GATGGTTTTCCCAAGTCGCTCCGCCTAGTAAGGATAATAAAAGCCGCAAGGTATGGCCATGTGATACCACTAAAATATTGGCTCCCGATTGATGTACTTTAATGATATCGCAAAGGGCGTCCATTGCACGTACTGCTAATTGTTCAAAGGTTTCGCCACCATTGCTTAATGCTTTATAAGCTGCCGGGTCATTGGTCAGTTGTTTAAATTCGGTTAACTTCCGTAGGTCAGTGATCTGCATACCTTCCCAACTTCCAAAAGATTGCTCATTTAGTCCACAGTGCTGAAAAAGAGGAATAGGACGCTGACCGATAATATGGCCAGCCGTATCAATGGCACGTTGTAAAATGCTGGAATAAGCAGCGGTAAATTCTACTTGTTGTAGCGCCGCCCCGGTTTTCTGAGCTCCTGTAATTCCTTGTTCGGTCAGTGGTGAATTGCCTGATCCCTGCAAAAGCTCTTGTTCGTTCCATTGGGTACGGCCATGGCGAATAAAATAAAAAGTGAGTTGTTTTGACATCATAGTTCCTTGGAGATCTGGAAGTATAGGGTATAACTAACTTATGATGCAAAGGCCGTCTGAAACGATAATTTCAAACGGCCTTTTACTTTAACGTGTACCGTTTAGATACGGTCGTGCTTGGAGGATAACAAGCTTACCATTGTCAAACGCCCATTCGATATCCTGCTCGCCATTGGCAAATAGCTGTTTGATTTGTTGGCCGGTTTGGTCAAGGCGACGGATTTGTTCTTGATTCATCACATTGCCACTGGTTACAGGCACCTCCCGTACTCCACCATTTTTATCCAGTTGCAACGCTGTGGTTTCATTAGAGGAGCTGAGACGTTGTACAGAATCATTGCGACGGTTATAGACCACCTGTTCGGCTACCCGTTTGCCTTCAACGACACGAATACCCAACCCGCGTTTGGCGGCAATGTAGGCGCTATTTTTCTGAGCAATATCATAAGGATTGATGGTAACCAACACGCCGGAGAGATCTGCATTGATGCTTTGTTGCACAAAGACACTCATTTTCACGCTATCGTGAGGCAATCCGGCAATACGGCGGGCTTCGTATGCACTGTAATTGAAAACAGAAGCCCAAGATTGCTTCACTGCTTCGGCCAACGCGTTTTCATCGGTAACATTTGGCACGGTGGTGTACAGCCCTGCGCCGCTGAAATTGGGTAGGTCTTCGGAATTAGAGGAGTTGCGGACAAACACGCCTTTGCTGTTTAATTGATTGCGCCATTGCTCAGCCCATTTATGTTTCCATTCCGACGGGATTTCGGCATCGGTAATTTTTTTCTGCAGCGTGAGTAAAGCAGTACGGCGCTTGCGGTTGTCTCCATCACTTTGTGTTTCGATTTGGGCCAGTGTTGTTGCATTAATACCCAGCCTATCCATCATGGCTTGATAATAGGCAAACGGAATGCAGAATCCGTCAGGTACATTACTACCTTTAATATGGGCGCGGATATGACCGAGGTTGGCAGCCTTACTGCCGCAGTAACGGCTGTCATCACGGCGCAGGTTTGACAAAGCCCTAAGGCCATAATCGGAAACATCAGGTTGGGGCAGGGTAAGGCCGTCTGAAAAGCTTTTACTGGTAGTGTTCCGGTTGGTTTGGACAATTCGGTATTGCTTAGCAGTCGCTTCAAATTCGATACGACGGCCAATATATGGGGCTAGGATTTTTTCTGCGTCTTTAAGGTAAATATTGGGAATCCCCCAGCCGCGTGCCAATACATTCACATGCGATAGTGCAGTAGATGGTTTCTCGCTGATAATCCCTGCCACAGGTGGCAGCTCTAGGGGAACCTCTTTCAAAATAATAATATCGTCGGCGCCAACATTATGAAGATCATCTTCTTTGACAATAACGCGTAATGTACCTATCGCTTTACCTTGGTTTAGAGGCAGGTAGGGGAAATTTTTAATCAAACTTTCTTGGGTAATAAAAGGAACTTTGCTTTGCTCGGCAACGGTTTCCTGCCATAAAGAATTGGTTTTATAACGCAACGGAGCGTAGAAACTGTCTTTCAGACGGCCTGCCGCCAATTTCAACAATTCAGGTGTGATTTTGTCTCCTTCCCAAAACTCATAAACATATTCTTGAGTACTATTCTGCCAACTGATAGTACCCAACAGATAACGCCGGTTAGGACTACGGTATTGTTGATTCAATTCAGTTTTTGACAGCATGGGTTTCAAGATGGTAGCCAGATAGTGCTCATGCAGCCGAAATTTGGGAGTATTGATGTAGTCTGTACGGTTATTATTTTCACGATCGATGAGGAAAAGGATATGAGGAATTTCATATTCACTACCTTGCTCATAAATACGCGACAGTAAGTCAAAATCAGCTTGGTTTTTGATTGCAGATAATGCAGGAATTTGTGTTTTAACTGGGGTGGCTACAGTTTGACGCTTTTCAGACTCGTAATTAAGAAGGCTTACGCGCCGTTGGTGCAGCCATGTCGGCTGTCTCAGCTTCAGGACGGCACGCTGAAAGTAAAAACAATATTGGGAGGTAAAAAGCAGGCTTCATGATGTTATCGGTTATCTAAATCAGATGAAAAGAAATATACCTATGGTAAAAATCTAGGGGCTGACGTAGATTAGCGGTTATGCTAGGCTACGAAAATGCAGATAACCAATTGTAAATTAAGCAAGAGAGTTCAAAAGAAACTACTTGAATTTTTTGTACTCCAAGTTACCGCCCGTTCCGCTGCCGATATTTTGGGCATTCAGCCCAACTCCGCTATTCTGTTCTACCGCAAAATTCGTATGGTTATCAGCCATTATCTGGCCTTGGTTGCCGATGAGGTTTTTGAGAGCTCTGTTGAGCTGGACGAAAGTTATTTCGGCGGAAGGCGTAAAGGCAGACGTGGTCGCGGCGCAGCAGGAAAAGTAGTTGTCTTTGGCATCCTGAAACGCAACGGACGGGTCTATACCGTTGTCGTAGATAATGCCAAATCTGATACTTTGATGCCTGTTATCAAACAGAAAATCATGCCGGACAGCATTGTTTACACGGATAGCCTGAGCAGCTATGACAAGCTGGACGTAAGCGGTTTTATCCATTACCGTATCAACCATTCCAAGGAATTTGCAGACCGTCAGAACCACATTAACGACATTGAGAATTTTTGGAATCAGGCAAAACGCGTCTTGCGTAAATACAACGGAATTGATCGCAAATCCTTCCCGCTGTTCTTGAAAGAATGCGAATTTCAGTTTAACTTCGGCACACCGTCTCAACAGCTTAAAATTCTGCGGGATTGGTGTGGAATTTAGGGCTAATCTACGTCAGCCCCATTATTTATCCAGCTACGTCATACTATATTTTGCGTTTTTGAAGTGGTTTTAGTGCTATCTTGTGGTTTCTAAACTTGCAAAAATCGCCTATTTATTTTATAAATGCAAACCATTTTTATTCAAATAATAAGGTTGTGTAATGAAAAAGAAAGCGATTGCCTGTGTAATAGGGGCGGTTTTTTCCGGACAGTTATATGCGGCTCAGATGCCGGTGGCTCAGGCAGAAATAGAGCCTGTGGTGGTTACGGCCGACCGTAATGCGCAAACCTTGGATAAAGCGGCGCCGAATGTGTCGGTTATCGGACGCAAAACCTTGAATCAAGCCTCGGCACAGAATTTAGACGATATCGTGATGTATGAATTCGGCGTCAGCGTGCCGTCAGACAACAATCGCCGCGGTCATGCGGGTATCAATATCCGAGGCATAGACGGCAACCGCATTCTGATGATGGTGGACGGCGTACGCATTCCCGAATCTTATGCAGGCGGCGGTTCCAACGGCGCGATTTCGGGACGCGATATGGTCGAAAGCGACACGCTCAAGCAGGTCGATATTGTCAAAGGCCCTTATTCCGCGCTGTACGGTAGTGATGCGCTTGGCGGCGTGGTGAACATGGTGACGCTCTCACCGAGCGATTTTGTCGATGCGGGCAAACGCGGGTATTTCGGTTTAAAACACAGCTACCGCGGCCGTGACCGCAGCCATGGCGTGACGGCGACTGTGGCAGGTTTCCATGAAAACGCCGAAGGTCTGCTGATGCTGACGCGCCGTCAAGGTCATGAAACCGAAAACATGGGCAGCGATACCAGCTACTCGACTGCGCGTACTGCCACCAACCCTCAGAAAAACAATGCCTATAATATCTTGGCGAAAGGCAATATCGGCAACGAACGCCACCGCTTGGAAACTTTGTACGAACAGTATTACCACGCCAACGATACCGTATTGGCAAACGGCTTGGGTTCGCAATCGCGCGGGCCGGTAACCATCGCAACATCTGAGAGCAACGCCCGCGACCGTATCCGCCGTCAACGTATCGAAGCAGGCTACCGCTACACTGGCGAAGGCCGTCTGAAAGAAGCCAACCTGACTGCCTATCAGCAAAAACTGCGTACGGAAGACGATGCCGTCGATGCGAGCATTACGCGTATGGGCACGCGCCAATTAGGTAACTCGACCCGTTATTCCGACTACGGTTTCAATCAGACCATACGCGGGCTGAACGGACGCAGCGTATGGGAATTTGACGGCGCGGTCAAACAAACCGTCGTTGCCGGCGCCGAATACAAACACACCGAGACCGCCCGTCCGCGCGACAGCCTGACAGTGGACAATCTGACCGGTGCCGTCAGCAAAGTTTATGCAGGCAGCACCTATCCGAATAAAACTTTCCCCGACAGCAAGCGCAAAACGTTCAGCGTTTACGCACAAGACAGCCTGACTTTCGGCAACGGCATCGTCCTGACACCGGCCTTGCGTTACGAAAAAGACAAGCTGAACACTTCGACCGATCAAGCCTATCTCAACGCCAACCCCAGCGGAACGGCGACGCGCTTTAGCGATTCCGCGTTTACACCCAGCCTGCGCCTGAGTGTACCGATGGGTGAGCAGTTCACCAGTTTTGCCACTTATTCCCAAGGCTTCCGTACGCCGCCGTTTGACAGTGCGACCATGGCGTTTGCCAATACGACCTACGGCTATGCCGTCATTCCCAATGCCAACCTCAAATCCGAACGCTCCAACAGCTTTGAATTGGGGATGAAGTTCAAAAACGAACGCACCCGTGCGCAAGTTACCGCGTTCTACAACCGTTATCGAAACTTCATCGACCGCACCGAAGTCGGCACTGCCTCCATAGGCGGTCGCCCGATTATCCAGTACCAATATCAAAACCTTGATCACGTCAAAACCTACGGTGCCGAAGCCTCTGCCGCCTACAAATTCCTGCCGGGCTGGCAAGTCTCCGGCAGCATCGCTTGGATGCGTGGCAAGCAGCAAGACGGCACGCCGCTGGATTCCGCCTACCCGCTCAACGGCGTTTTGGGCGTGGACTACGCGCAAGAAAAATGGGGGGGCGATACCAAACTGCGCTGGTCGAAAAAACACAGCCGCGTCAGCAGCGACAGCATTTTCCAAGCGCCGGGCTACGGCGTATGGGATGTCGGAGCGTGGTACAAGCCGTCTAAAAACGTCGAAATCGGCGCGAACATTTACAATATCGGCAACAAAAAATACTGGCAACACGCAGACGTCGCCGGCATGAGCCGCTCAAGCGTGATGGATTTGTACACCGAAACCGGCCGCAATTTCGCCGCAACCGTACAACTGAAGTTCTAATGTGATTTAACCGTTTTCAGACGGCCTGAGAAAGCGAGCAGGCCGTCTGAAAGCATTCGACAAGGAAAATAAATGAAACTCAAACTCCTTCTGCTTTCCGCACTTATTTCGTTGACCGGCACTGCACACGCGCAACGCATCGTCGTGTTGACCCCCGATACGGCAGACATCGTTGCCGCGCTCGGCGCATTGGACGAAATCGTCGGCCGCGATCAGACCGTTCAAAATCCGGCATTGAAAAACAAGCCCAGTATCGGCATTCATCGCCGCCTGACGGTTGAACCGATTGTGGCCGCCAAACCCGACATCGCCATCGGTTCATGGATGGCGCAGCCTGCCGATATTTTTACCCACCTGCAAAAAGCAGGCATTAAAGCCGTCAATGTTGCGCCCGATGACAGCATCGCCGCCTATCCGCAAAGTATCCGCAACATCGGTCAGCTTATCGGTAAAAGCGCGCAGGCGGATAAGTTGGCCGGTAAGTGGCAGGCGGATATGAAACAACAGCCTTCCAGCGGCAAACGCTACCTCTTCAGCTACGACGGGCGCATCGTATCGGGCAAAAACACTGCCGCCGACGAAATCATCCGCCGCGCCGGCGGTATCAATGCCGCAGCCGCCATTGACGGTCTCAAACCGATGACGCGTGAGGCATGGATTGCGGCCAAACCCGATATCATCATTATTGCCGACCACAACACCGCTATGATAGGCAACGTCAAAACCTTTGCCGCACGCCCCGAAATCGCCGGCTCGCCTGCCGCGAAAAACGGCAAGATTTATTTGTGGAAGGCCAACGATATGTTCCGTTATGGTCTGGATACGCCACAAGTGATTCAGCGTTTGCATGGTTTGGCGAAATAAACGCACCTGTTTTGAAAACTCTGCCCGATTTTTGTTTTCAGACGGCCTCGATTTGTTCCTTCTTGTTGAGTAGGAAGCAAAACGGTTGTCTTAAAAATGCCGTCTGAAACCGTCCCTCAATCCGCTTAAACCGCATGATGTCATGAAACCGCATATCCTTACCCTCTGCCTGCTGCTTACTGCCGCCGCCGTTTATTTGTGCTGCGGCATCGGCTTTGGCGCGTGGGAGTCGCCGTTGGCGATGGATGAAACCGTCCGCCAAATTCGTTTACCACGCATCTATACCGCGCTTTTGGTTGGAGCCGGTTTGTCCGCTTCGGGGGCGGCATTGCAGGCTTTATTTGAAAACCCGCTGGCCGATCCGAGTTTGATCGGGACATCGGGCGGGGCGGCCTTGGGCGTGATTGTGTTATTGGCTCTGGGCGGCGGCGCGATGGGTGTGCCGGCGGCGGCTTTTCTCGGTGCATTGGGTGTGTGCTTGCTGATTTTGGCAGTGCACAAGCTACTCGGCGGCGGTACTTTGGGATTGCTGGTGTTGGGGTTTGTGTTGAGCGCGTTTTCGGGCGCGGTGGTCAGCATGATTTTGTTTTTATCTGACGATTTGGTATTGCGCAGCGCGACCACATGGCTGTCGGGTAGCCTTGCCGAAGCCGGTTTCTCATCTCCTGTCGCGACAATCACGGTCATGTTGCCCGGTTTTCTGATTTTGCTGTCCGCAGGCAGGCGGCTGGACGTTTTGATGACGGGCGAAGACACGGCTGCCAGTATGGGTGTATCAGTTGGGGTATTGCGTGTACAAACCGTAATCGGCGCGGCATTGATGACGGGGGCGGCGGTATCGCTTTCGGGCATCATCGGTTTTCTTGGCATGATGATCCCCAATGTGCTGGCGCAAACCGTCGGCGGCAGCCGCCGCAAACTGATTACGCTGTCGGCTTGGTTGGGCGCAGTATTTTTGATGGTGGTGGACGGAGCGGCGCGCTGGCTGACATACCCTGTCGATTTGCCGGTCGGTATCGTGATTGCCTTATTGGGCGGACCGTTTTTTATGTATTTGTTTATCAATCCTTTGAAAAGCCGTTGATGCCTAAACAGGCCGTCTGAAACTTCATTGCCCCATATCTTTTGCCATGCACACCTTATTTCAAATCTGTAATCTTTCCGTCCGCGTCCAAGACAAAACCCTGCTTGAAATTGATCAACTGGATATACCTTCGGGCATGACCGTCATTATCGGTCCGAATGGTTCGGGCAAATCCACTTTGCTGCGTGCCTTAATCGGGCAAACAGGGCAGGGGGAAATCACGCTTTTCGGTGAGGCCGTTGCGCCGCAAATCCGTGCGGGCAGAGTGGCATGGGTCGGGCAGCATGGCCGTTACAACATGCCGATGACCGTACGCGAATACATTGCGTTGGCGTCATTCGTACAAAAAGGCCGTCTGAACCATGAATGGGCGGACGAGTTGCTCGATTATTTTGATTTGACGGCATTGGCGGATAAGCGCATTGGCAAGCTCTCAGGCGGCGAACAGCAACGCGCCAACATCATCCGCGCCCTGTTGCAAAACGCGCCGGTCTTGCTTTTGGACGAACCGTGCAACCATCTCGATATCCGCCACCAACACCGCTTGATGCAGTATTTGGTCGGGCATTCAAACCGTGCCTCATCAATAATGGTATTGCACGATTTAAACCTCGCCGCGCGTTATGCGGAACATATTATTTTGATGAATAAGGGAAAAGTCGTTGCATCAGGCAAGGTGGGCGAAGTGATGCGCCCCGACTTGCTTGAATCGGTTTACGGTTGGCAGATACGCCGTTGCGAAGATGAAGCAGGGTTTTATTTCAGAAGCTGAGCGCCAACAGGCCATCTGAAAAACGATAAAGAAAATTTATTTTATCGTTCAAAAATAAAACGAAATGAGAGGATGTTCTCGGCTTGAAGAACCAAATTTTGCGCATTTCACAAGTAAAATGCCGATTTCCATCAAATAGAAATACATTTTATTATTTATAGAATACAATATTTTAAAATAATACTGATTTTTAATTACGCAAAAATATTGACAAGAAAATGATGATGGTTATTTAATATATCAATCCTATTAATAACTTTTATTAATCATTATCATGGTACAGCAGCTTGTTTGGACTCCGAAACAATCCGCGCCTAAGGCATTTCCCGAACGTCAGGCATTAATGCCCGTTTGGGGCGGTGTTCCAATGCCGCGTCCCCAATGGCAGAACATTTGGAAGAAAAAGCTTCCCCATGCCACCGATGTGGACGCGCTTGCTTATCTGCATATTCCATTTTGCGCCAACCATTGCGTTTTTTGTGGCTTCTACCGTAATGCGTGGAAGGATAGCCAAAGCAGCGTGTACACCGACAAAATTATCGAAGAAATGGCCGCTGAAGCTGAAGTCCGTACAGGCAAGGGCAAAATCCGAGCCGTTTATTTCGGGGGTGGTACGCCGACCGCGTTGCTTACGGAGGACCTTGTCCGCCTGATTTGTGCCTGCTACCAATATCTGCCGCTTGCCGAAGACTGCGAGTTTACCATCGAAGGGCGCATGAGCCATTTCGATTTGGAAAAAGCACAGGCTTGTCTCGAAGCAGGGGCCAACCGTATTTCCATCGGCGTGCAAACCTTCAATACCGCCATCCGCCGCCGTCTCGGTCGCAAACACAGCGGCGACGAGGCGTTTGAATATTTGGCAAAATTGTGCGAACTCGATGCCGTGATTGTCGCTGATTTGATGTTCGGCCTACCCAATCAAACCGATGAAGTTTGGCAAAACGATATCGCCCGCGCCGCCGAGCTGCCGCTGTCCGGTTTGGATACGTATGCGTTCAACCTTTATCCCATGCTGCCCATCAACCGCATGATTGAAAAAGGCGCATTTCCGACACCGCCGGGTTTCGATATTCAGGCAGACCAATATGCCTACACGGTTGAAACACTGCTGGAAAAAGGCTGGGAACATGTCAGCAACAGCCACTTCGCCTATCCCGGCCGCGGCGAGCGCAACCGCTACAATACCCTGATCAAATCTGACATTCCCTGTTTGGCGTTCGGCTCCGGCGCAGGGGGTAACTTCGGCGGTTTCAGCTATCAGGTGCAGGGCGATTTGGAGAGTTATCTTGCTACGCCGAAAGGCGAGAAAAACATCGCGTTTATGAGCGGCCATAGTCCAAATAAAGCACTGCTCAGCAAAGTTCAGCACGATATTGAAACAGGCCGTCTGAATCCATTATTGTTTGACGGCAACAAAGCAGCGCAAAAGCTGATTGCCCAATGGCAGGAAATGCAGCTTTTTAAAGAACCTGATTCAGACGGCATTATCCGTTTGAATACCAGTGGCCGTTATTGGTCGCCCACCCTTATCCGCAAACTCATGCTCACTCTTCCAACTCAAGAAAAGGATCAAACCATGCAAAAACTTTCAGCCGAACAACAAACCATGTTGCGTCAATCATTGGAAAAAAATCCCGGCCAAGTACTGGAAATGCTGGCCGCGCAAAACCAATGCAGTTTTGAAGACGTTATCCGCTGCCTGCCTGAAGAGAACGTGCGCCAAACCGAAGGCAGCCGCATAGTCGAAATTCTCCAAGCCGTTGCCGCATGGAATGAATCCGTTACCTTCATCGCCCACACCCCCGATGCCATCGTCGAAGTCAGCGGCAAACTGCCTAACGGCAAAGTCGGCCGCGGCTTCTACAACTTTGACCATCCCGAAACCGACGGCGGCGTACACGGCCACATCTACTATGAAAACTGCGCCTCCATCTACCTTTTGGAACGCCCGTTTATGGGTAAAGCCACTTGCTCGCTCAACTTTATCAACCGCAACGGCGGCGCCATGTTTAAAATTTTCGTCGGCCGCGATGAAGCAGGCGAGTTGAAACAACATCAAATCGAAGCCATGCGAAAACTGTTTGATGCCGCTTAAACGGTTTCAGACGGCCTGAAAATCCGTTCCTTGCCGCGTAGAGGAGCGGATTTTCTAACAATAAACATCTACCATACAAAGGAGCCCCAAACATGCAACTCATCTTCGGAGCCAACGGCCCGTCCGGCCGCGCCTATATCCGCACATTGACTGACTCAGCCGATACCGTCGCCGTATTAAGAAAGCCGTCTGAAGACAGTTTTTTTGTCGAACACAATATTCAAACCGTTGTCGCCGATGCGCTTGATGCCGACGCGCTCGATAAAGCGTTGGCACAATACCATCCTGATACCGTGATCAGTTTTGTCGGCGGCAAAAACGAAGAGGGTATCCGCAGCGATGCGCTGGGCAATATCAACATTATTGCCGCCACGAAAGCCGCCAATCCGCAAGCCCGCTTTGTACTGATTACCAGCATGGGCTGCGGTGAACAATGGGACATGATGAGCGAGCCGTTCAAACAGGCACTAGGTGAAGCCGTCCGTGCCAAAACAGAAGCCGAAATCTATCTCAAACAAAGCGGTTTGAATTGGACTATCTTGCGCCCCTGCGGCCTTGCCGATGGCGAAGATAATGCCTATACCTTGACACAAAATGCCCAAGAAATTCCGCAAAAATACATGACACGCAACGGCTTGGCCGCTGCCGTTGCTGCCATTGTTGGCCAAGCGGACAGCAAGGGCGAAACGTATAGCGTTGGTGCGGCATAACCGGATTGAATAGATTGCCCACTTTCCATTGTTAAAGTTGGAGTAGGTAATTGATTAGCAGCCGATCAAACAATAAAGGATTTGCTGAGAAAAGACTGGGAGATATAAATAAAAGGCCGTCTGAAACATTTCAGACGGCCTTTGATTTCTTGCTTTATTCTCCAAATACTGCCCGATCGAAACGTTCAATATAGGCGACTAAATTTGCTTTGGTTCTTGCATATAGCGCAATTTCAGTGTCGATGGGGGTAAGAATCAGGTTTGCAACAACAGGCACGATGGCCACATCAACGGAGGTTAATTCTTCGCCGAAAAAGTAGCGTTTTGTGCCTAAGTAGTTGCTAATGGCGTCTAAATCTCCTTTTCCAAAAGCGTAAATATCGGATTGCGTGTGTCTTCCGATACCATGTCCGTACATTTCTTTTTTCGCGTTTTCCTGTAACACAGCAAAAATCGCTTCGGCTTGTTCGGTCGGCATACCATCAAACATTGCCTTCATCATAAATGGTTTGCCGAGAGGATCGACGAAACGGTTATATACGCCCATCCAATATAAATGTTCTTCTGTCATACGGCGAAAGGCTTCAGCAATCGCTTTTTGTTCAGGCGTTAAATGTTTATCTAAATCAATGCCGTAGGTTTCGGTTAGATAACGCTGAATGAGAGAGCTATCAGGGATCAACTTCTCACCATCTTGCAATACCGGAACTTTGCCTTTAGGCATTTTGCTAAGATCGGCAACATATTCTTTTTCGAAATCTAAGCCGGATAAACGCAGCATCGCTTCGGTTTTCCAGGCGAAAGGTGATGGACTGCGAATTTTACCTTCACCAGGTAAAGTAAATAATTTAAGCATTTTGTTTTCCTTTCATTATTTGTTATTCAAATACGGTTCTACAATAGTCCAAACAGCCGGGAAGTTCAAGACAAATACCGGATGTGGCGCATTAGGGATAACGGATAAATCGGCATTCTGTGTCATGCGATAGGCGTTGATGACTGTATCCAAGGGTGCATTGGCATCGTCTTCGCCAACCACAAACAACACCGGCGATTGGATCTTACCAAATGTCTCTTTGCCAACTTGGGTGTTGTCATAATTTTTCTGCGCATTGTCAAACCACGTTGCCGTTTGTTGTAGGTTGGGGCGAATGCTTTGTTGCATTTCCCAATAACTTGGATCTAACTGGCGGATTTGTTCATAGCTTGCACGTTTATTTCCCCCGCCTTGAATAAAACCACGTTTCCATTCGCCGGCACCGATAGCAATAATTTTGGCTGCCTGTTCGGGATAATCGGCAGCAAAGGTGAGGGCGGTATAAGCGCCGTCTGAAAAGCCGAGCAAATCCACTTTACCGTTAATTTGTGCGGCTTTTAATACGGCAAGCACATCAGCCGCTTTTTGTGCATAAGTTGGCGCAACACTGCCGACTTCAGATTTGCCATGACCGCGTGTACTGATGGCGATGACTTCATGATTTTGGCTTAAACGGTCAATAAACTCGCCCATTTCAGCTGTTGAACCCACTAATCCGCCATGCAAAACAATTACAGGTGAGCCTTTGCCATAGCGTTCAAAATAAATTTTCGCCCCATCACTTGCCGTCGCATAACGACCAACTTTTTCATTGTTCCCATAAGGCACTTGGCTATGGTAGGCAGTTTCATTTTGTCCAAAATAGCGCAACGGTTCACCGGCAAAACTGCTCGTTGCAAGAGTGGCGAAAAGTACGCTAAACCCTAATTTTTTAAATGCTTTCATGCTGTTCTCCTGAGTAAAGTGCGGTCGTTTTTTTAGGGTTTTGATGATACGCGCAGGTTACATGTCATATTCGGGTTTACGTAACAGGTTCTCTACATTTGGCTCAATTTCTTTGTCCCAAACCTTTTCTTTCCATTCATCATCCGGAATTTCAGTGTAGGCAATAGTGATGAATTCTGCAGGCGTGTTTAGACGCTCGCTGGCAAAAGCCGTTAAATCATCTGCAAAGGCTTGCAATTCCTGTTCAGACAGGTTCTTTGGACAACATTTGATATTGATATGTGGCATAAAGTACTCCTTGCTTCATCTGTTTGTAATGAAATATATTGTATATTACTTTAATTAACTTGATAATCTATCAAATTAAATAAACAGTTTTAAGAAAGGCTTTATAATGGAGCAATTCAAACTTATCTATATTTTTGCCACCGTGCTGCAATACGGCAGTATGAATGCCACCGCGCCGCATTTGGGCATGACCGCCAGCGCAATCAGTCAAGCCATTCGCAAGCTGGAAAATCATTACGGCGTCAAATTGCTTAACCGCACCACACGCAGCCTCACGCCGACGGCAGAAGGGCGGCAGTTGCAGCAATACGCCCGTCAATTAACCGACTGGCACGATGCCGTTGAGCGCGAAATGGGTATTTTGCAAACCGAACCGGAAGGTGAAGTCCGCATCAGCCTACCGACCGGTTATAGCGCGGTTGAACCGATGAAACGTACCGTGCAAACCTTACGACATCGTTACCCAAAAATTCGCTTAATACTCAATGAAAACAACCGCTTGGTGGATTTGCAAAACGATACCGATATCGCTATCCGCGTTGTTTTACATCCTGACGATCCCGACAGCATCGCGCGCCCGTTGGCACAATGGCAAACCTTGATTTGCGCTTCACCAGACTATTTGCGTGAACACCCCATTGCCCAGCCGCAAGATTTACTCAATGCCGACTGGCTTAATCACAATAGCAATGTCCTGCTACACGCATTCAAGTGTTTAGGGCTACCGGAAACGCTGCCCGAAAATCGCACCGATTGCCCAGATTCTTCACTGGTCGCACGAGAATATGCCTGTGCCGGCATGGGGTTGGCGGTGTTGCTTTCTGGCGATGTGGCGCCTTTGATAGAAAATGGTCAGTTAAGCATTGTATTACCTGAACACACACTTCCCACCCGCACCCTTTATGCCACCACCGCACATCGCACCCAATCAGCAAAAGTACGCACCGTATTGGATTGCTTAATGCGTTGTTTTGGTGAAGAAAAGGGATTGATAAAAAGTGCTGGAAATTGACCGCACTTTGTTATTAAAAAGGCCGCCTGAAATTTCAGACGGCTTTTACTTTTAACGCATCCACAATCAACTTAAACACATTGGAATGCCCGCGGCGGCTGGGGTAATAGAGGTAAAGCGGATCGTAAGTGATGGCATACTCGGGTAACAGCTCAACCAACTGCCCAGAATGGAGTGCGTCTGTGGCGATGATATGTGGCAGCCAAGTGATGCCAAGGCCGTCTGAAACGGCTTGCAGGCGCAGATGATTGTTGATAGAAAACTGCGATTTTGGTGTGAACGTAATCAGCTTTTTTTTATATTTGAATTCCCATTGAATTTCCGTGCCGTGTTCGGCGGAGAGCTTCGCACCGATAAGGCGGTGCTGCTGCAAATCATCAATATTTTTCAGCGAACCGTATTGCGCCAAATAATCGGGCGAGGCGACCAATACCATTTTGAACGGCGCAGAAATCGGTACGGCAATCATCTCTTTCGCTACCTTGTTACCTAACCGAACGCCCATATCAAATCCTTCTTTCACAATATCTGCCCAACGATCGTCCACCACGATTTCCAAGCGGATTTTCGGGTATTGGTTCAAAATCGGCTTTAATTTTGGATACAACACGGCTTCCGCTGCCATCGCCGGGGCGTTGATGCGAATCAATCCCGATGGCGTATTCAAAAAATCATTTAATGCATCGACTTCTTGGTTTATGGCTTGATAAAGTGGGAAAAGTTGATCGAAAAGCTGTTGCCCGGCTTCGGTCAGCGATACATTGCGTGTAGTGCGGTTGAACAGACGCAAATTTAGCCGCATTTCTAAATTTTTCATGCTATGACTCAACGCCGAAGAAGAAATCCCCAAAAGTTGCCCCGCTTTCACAAAACTCTGCGTTTGCGCCAGTGTTAAAAAATAATTCAGTTCGTTAAAGTTCTGCATTTTCTCTTTAAACTCTTTTTTATTAGTGAATTTAATTCATTACATTATAAAGATAAACCCTATTTATCTCAATAAAAACAAATCATAAAATGACTTCAACTTCTGAGAATAAACAGAAGACAATATCCGTAAACATCACATCCTTTTTTTATAAATTATTTATTCTAGGAGTAAAAATGAACATTTTATTATTAAACGGTGGTAAAGCTTTCGGTCATTCTCATGGTGAGTTAAACCACACGCTTCACAAAAAAGCAAAAGAAGTTTTGACCGCACTTGGACACAATGTAAAAGAAACTGTGATTGATGCTGGCTATGATGTTGAGGCAGAAATCGAAAAATTCTTGTGGATGGATGCCGTGATTTGGCAGATGCCTGTTTGGTGGATGCACGAGCCTTGGACAGTGAAGAAATACATAGACGAAGTATTTATCGCTGGACACGGCAAGCTTTACCACAGTGATGGCCGTCATCGTGTCAGCCCGACCGAAGGCTTCGGTACAGGTGGTTTATTGCAAGGCAAAAAACACATGCTTTCGCTTACTTGGAATGCGCCGATTGAAGCGTTCACCCGTGAAGGCGACTTCTTTGAAGGCAAAGATGTGGATGCTGTGTACATGCCTTTCCACAAACTCAACGAGTTCATCGGTTTGACCCGTCTACCGACATTTACATGTAACGATGTAGTTAAAAATCCACAAGTAGAACAATACTTCGCAGACTACCAAGCACATTTGAAAAAAGTGTTCGGTTAATGATAAAACATCAACTTGAAGCGGTGGGCTTTTGCCCACCATTTTGTCAGTCGCTAATTGGTACGAAATATGGCAAATCCGTGGCGCAAGTGATTACCCGCTGGCTGGTGGAACGTGGCATCATTGTATTGGCAAAATCCACCAAACCCGAACGTATGGCGGAAAACCTGAATGTCTTTGATTTTGCTCTCAGCGATGAAGACAAGCTGAAATTGCCAAACTGGACAGCACGTTCGCCGCCATCGTCAATCACGACACGGTGGATAATTTGAAGCGCATCTCCGCGTGGAAAATGGGCGTGTAAGTGTAGCGAAAAACCATCTGCAATTCATCATATGAAAGGACAAAACATGATTAACGGGTTAGATATCGAACGTTTCCGAACCACCATGGCAGCGGTTGAAAACGACCATGCAAAAGGCAAGGCAGTATTACGCGCCGATTCGCGCTGGGTATCCGGCACGAAGAATGAAATCTCCGTGCGCCGCTTCCCTGCCTTTACCACAGACGAACCGAAAAACATGGGCGGTGAAAACGCCGCCCCAAATCCGGTGGAATACCTGATCAGCGCTGCGGCAGGCTGCTGCTCCATAGGTTTCGAGTTGCAAGCAGCATTGGCAGGCGTGAAACTGGAACAGTTTGAAATATCCGCAAGCGGCGGTATCGACATGGCCAAACTGTTCGGCATGGAAGATGGCTACGGCGGACTGGATAATCTGGTGCTAACCATAAAAGTAAAAGCCGACGCCGACCTTCCTACCCTGCAAAATTTCGCCGACCGCTCAGCCGCCACCTCCCCAGTGTTGAACAGCCTGAAAGCGCGGGCAAAAGTGGTTGTGGAAAAAATCTAGACGACTCAAAACGTTTTCTTGTTTTCATTTCGTTAAAAGCCCCTTTTCTGGACAACTAGAAAAGGGCTTAATCGCTCAAAGGAGTACATGGCATGCAACAACTGCACACTTTGAAAGACATCGAACAGGCCATCGCCACATACCCTTTAGTATCACTGTACATCAAAGCCCCAATCTGCGGTGTTTGTACGGTCGTGGGCGCCCAGCTTGACTCAGCTTTGGCGGAGGAAGGAAATGTGTATGCCGTAAAAGCCGATATTGCTGAAATACCCGAAATGACCGGACGTTTCCACGTGCTGACCGTACCTGCATGGCTGCTGTTTTATCAAGGCAAGGAAGTAGAACGGATGGCCCGCTTCATCCCTCAGGCACAGATGAAGCAGACATTGGCAAAATGGACAAAAGTAGCAGAAAGCGGATATCAGTAACCGGTCTATCAATGTTTCAGACGGCTGCGGTCTTGATAAAGATTTCTTGGTAGGCGTAAAACTCAATTCGGCGGACTTCCAAAAAGGCGGTTTTGACGAAAGCGAATCGGTGCAGGTAGTACAAAAACTGTCAGAAATGGGCATTGATTTTATTAAGGCAGAAATCACCCAATCCTTATGCAACGAGCTCTGGGAAAAACTCGGCAATGGTGAAATCGGCAAACCGATTATTCATCAAGTATTTGATTTTAAATACGTAGCAAAAGCCCATATAGAAATGGACAAAGGCACGCATATTGGGAAAGTGATGTTGGATTTCACTTTGCTCAATCAATAAGGAGTAACACCATGAAACTTTCCATTCTCAATCTTGCCCCCGTTCGTGAAGGGCAAACTTATTTGCAAGCGGTCGATTCGATGGTGAATCTTGCAAAACACGCGGAGCGCATTGGCATTGAGCGCTATTGGATTGCTGAGCATCATAATATGAAAAATTTGGTGAGTTCAGCGACCGCACTTTTAATTCAACATACGCTAGCCAATACGAAGACCTTGCGCGTTGGCTCGGGCGGCGTGATGTTACCGAATCATTCGCCTTATGTGGTGGCCGAGCAATATGGCACACTGGAGACGCTTTATCCAAACCGTGTTGAACTCGGTTTAGGACGTGCGCCAGGAACTGATATGCAAACGGCTGCGGCACTTCGTCGAGGACGAAAAAGTCTGGATTTCCCTGCGGAAATTGCGGAACTTCGCGGTTACTTTAAAGATTCTAACCCTGTTTCTGCATATCCTTCTGCCGGCTTGAATATACCGTTTTATATTTTAGGATCTAGCACTGAAAGTGCCTATCTTGCGGCAGAACTTGGCTTGCCTTATGCATTTGCTTCACACTTTGCGCCACGTATGATGGAAATGGCAGTGGAGATTTACCGCAAAAACTTCAAACCTTCTACCTATCTTGCTGAACCTTATGTCATCTTAGGTGTGAACGCGATTGTTGCAGAAACCGATAACGAAGCGAGACAACTCGCGACGACACAAACACTATTTTTCTTAAATATAGTGACTAATGCGCAACAAAATTTACAACCACCGATGGCGTCAGAAGAAGACGTTTGGAAAGCCCAAATGCATGCCCAAAAGAAACCACACTTTGGCCCAGTCGATTTTGAGGAAATCCCGATTTACAATCAAGAGCGTGCCGTAGTGGAACAAATGACTGCTTGTTCGCTTATCGGTAGTCCTGAAAGTGTGGAATTTCAACTCAAGCAACTGCGTGAACGGGTACATTTTGATGAAATTATGGCGGTGAGTTATATTTTTGATGAACAAAAACAAGCCCAATCTTATACGATGTTAAAATCGATTGTGGATAAGCAATCGTGATAAAAACATGGCGAGATCATCTCGCCATGTTTTATGCCTAAACCATTTTCGACAATAACATCTCCTTCAACTTGTTATACACCCACACCACTCGCTTGGTCATCCACACTTTTGAGCTTATCAATTCCCACCCGCCAATCAATCACAATGTCGGAGTAGGGCTCAAGTGCGGTCAATAATTCAAACAGAATTTCATCGTTATAAGCATTGGCGGCAGGGTGTACCACACCTTGCATTGCTTTTTCTTTTACATTGTTTTTAGCAAATAGCCGTTCGCTTTCCGCCAAATATTGCGTCGCTTTCGGCAAAAATTGTTCGCCAAATTCAGTGAGCTTGATGTTTCGCGTGTTACGTTTGAACAAACTTTCACCTAATAAGGCTTCGAGATCGGCGATCATTCTTGTGACGACTTGAGGCGAAACGGCGAGCCGCTGGGCGGTTTCACGAAAATTAAAGGTTTCGGCAGCGGAGCAAAAATAGCGAAGGGCTTCTAGTTTATTCACTATTATTCCTTTTTTCAGAATAGTTTATTCTTATTTTATTAATTTTTAAGTCAGAATACTAGGGTTATACTGCATCAAAGTGTTGAATGAAGACATTACCGGCCAAGTAAACAAAGATCGTAATGTGCTAACTGGCGACAGCCCGCTGGCATCAAATAATCTTGGAATTTTAGCGGCAGATGCGTTGTTGAAAAAAGTAGCTAGCTTGGGTTAATTCATTCAATCTAGTCCAAACAAAAAAACAG
Source organism: Neisseria sp. HMSC067G12 (assembly GCF_001812725.1). Classification (NCBI taxonomy): domain Bacteria; kingdom Pseudomonadati; phylum Pseudomonadota; class Betaproteobacteria; order Neisseriales; family Neisseriaceae; genus Neisseria; species Neisseria sp. HMSC067G12. Next base: position 253,289 of record NZ_KV810226.1, read on the forward strand.
TCCGCAACTTTAAAGTGAAGTTGCGGACTGTTTTTTTTTGTTTTACATCGGTGGTCCGAAAAATAGCCATGGCGAACTATTTATAATGGCTGGTTCTACGATAGCGGTATCAACCAAGAAGGTTGGCGCGGTTGGAAACTGACAGATTCACAAACCGCCGAGCCAAACGCACGCAATATCGTGCTTTCCAAAGGGTCGATGACGTATTACTTTATAACGCCGAAGGCGCAGAAGAGTTCTCCCGTTTCTTTGCGATTCCAGGTTTGAACCACTGTGATGGCAGCGTCGATTTGCGCTTATATAAGTAATTGTACTACTGAAGAAACAGGAGTTAGCAGACTAAAATCGTAGAGTTATGAATTTAACATAATATAAATTAATTTCCTTTTCCCTATTCTTCTACAAATTCCGCTGTTTTGTTCCTATATGTCAAATGAGAATTAATGGTACTCAAGAGAGTGTGCTCATAGTACTCCAATTTTTAGTATAAAATCAATAGGTTTTAAGAGAGATTTGGCTGTAACTCTACCACTTAATTATTGAGTAGTAGTAGGGTTGAGGGTAGAAAACTTATTACGATACTAAGTACCTTCAACTCATAGCATATAGCTAATTTATAAAGGCCATCTGAATATCAGACGGCCTCCTGTCTATTAGAATTTAGACATTGTAAATTTCTTCGTTCTTAACATTTTCTTAAGGCTTCCGCTTCAGTCGTACCCGGAGGGTTTATACCAAAAAAAGCTGAACCATCCTTGTAACTTGAGACAACTAATACGATCGATCTAAAAAAAAACTTGCTCAAACTGAAATCAAAATAAAGCCATCGTTAACACCGAGATTTGGAAAGCTACGTGAAGGCTTTTCAAATAGTACGAAGCATTTTACTTTCAGGACAAGCTTTGAGTTGGAATAGATCATTTGTTCTTATAGATGAGATTTTCAGGTTTTTTGTCGGGAGAAATAAGAAGTTTATCAAGGTATTCGGGGTCATGCCAGTCATCCCAAGGTGCTAGACTAAAATAAGCTTTAATAAAACCATCAATAATAGCTGAACCTTCGGTATTAATACCAATAATATTTCCTTGTTCAATTAAGTCAATATTAGGAAAATATTGCTTCAGTATATTTTTATTTACTATACCTTTTTGAATAATTGGCCAGAATCCTTTATCTAACGATTCTTCAGTAATAAACATAGCAGCAATAATATCGTTTTTATCTATTTTTATATCTTCATATAAAGGAAGGTTTTTTGAGGAAATTTTCATTTTGGTAATTAAGCAGGCTACACCTATCCAATCATATTTTCCAAGAATCTGTCCAACAGCTAAAAAATCATCTTCTATGGGAATGCCAAAATAATCGCCTACCTGCCATTTCTGTTTTTTTCTTGCCATTTTTTAAAGTTCCTTTCTGTAATTCAATAAGGCATGGGAATTTTTCCACCTGCTGCACGGTAGCGAGGTTCAGACATCTGATGACGTTTATTGGCCAAAGGTCCTCCTCGACTCTTGATACCGCCTTGTAATCTAATGTGATCTTCTTCCAATCGGTCTAGACATTGACCAGATTTAGTTTGCCCAAGTAAGGTAAACCTGTGAGTTGCTCTGAATGCTCTATTATGTTCTCTTTGCCTGGCAAAATATCTTATTGAGGATTTGGCTCGGCCTACATATTTTTCGCCAGTTTTAGGATGTGTCCTCAGATAAACAATTCCACAAGTACCTGGCGGACAATAGCAGGGGTCAGTTTTCTCTGATTCTGGTTTGCTACATACTCCTTATGGCCTCTAGAGGCAATTACTGCTGTTGCCGCCTAAAAGGCGGCTCGGATGCCTTGTTCAACATTGTAATAAATTATATTTCATTTGTAGAAAATATATTATCTTCTATATAGCAGTTTTGAAAAGAGCAATTAGATATTAAATTATCTTGTATATGCATTGATCTGAATACACAATTAATAAATGTGCAATTAGTAAATTTTGTATTACAAACTATTGCCGTAATAAAAGAACAATTAATAAAATTACAATTAGTAAAGGAACTATAGCTTATGAAAGCGCCACGAAATGAACAGAAAAAAAATTTAAGACTTCCAATTTCCCTATGGGATATTTCGTATCTGTGAAAATCAATATTATCCATATGGATTAACTGTCTAGAAATTAAGACATCTAATTCTTTTGTTTCGATTTTAATTAGAGACTTTGTAATATTTTTAAGTAATTCTTGAATGTCATTTGATATCATTTTTATTACCACCAATCTATAGGGTCTAGTTGTATATCTCTCAAAGGTATTCTTGGTTTAGATAATGGAGCAGTTCCTGGTGTACTGGCAGGTATTTGATTACACAATAATCCGGCTACCATTCTATGGTTACCATCTACAATAGTATTTCCATCCATTTTAACTGGAGGGGCAATACTACCTTTTTCAATCAATGCTGTGTATCTCGCAGCAGCAGGGATGGAAACACTTTTTTGTAATGTTAGATAAGATGTTTTCGCTGTAACCATTGTTGTCTGCTATTGCATCTAAACATTTCTTACGTTTTTTTTCTTCTTGGCATTTTCCTGTACATGTATCGCTCTCCGATGATGCAACGACACCTGTTGCGGCAGCTCCAAGCCCCCATATGCAATCCATTTAGGCAATGCCGCATCAGTGGGGTCTGGAGTCATTGTATCAATTACAATCATAGACAATGCCCCTTTGGATATGCTAACAGCATTTAATCCCCAAGGATCCATCATATTTTGTATATTTGTCGAAAATTGATAAAAGTTACTTCCACCTCCCAACCCAATCGGATCCTGATTTACAAACCGACCCACATCAGGCTCATAATACCTGAAGAAGTTGTAATACAACCCCGTTTCACGGTCGCAATACTAGTTCTGTAATCGGAATGGTTGGTATGCGCTATCCGTTACCTTGGTTTCCTCTTTCAGAAGGCACCAGCCGGTGTAGTTGTCGAACCACAAGAGGTTACCGTCCTTATCGGTCATCTCTCTTGGGATGCCGATTTGGTCGCAGTGGAAGTAGTAGATTTGTTGGCGGCTTTCGCCCTCGGCATTGGTGTGGTTGTGTACCTGTGCCAAGGGTTCGTAGCTGTCGGGATCGGTGTAGATATAGGTATATCTGCCGTTCGGGTGGATTTCTTGCAAGAGGTGGCTGCCGTCCCAAACGAAGCGGGTTTGGTTTTCGAGGTCGTTCCCGCTTAAATCATGCTGGAATGATGTTTCTGAAACTTCTTCGTTTTTCAAACAGCCTTTGCCTATCCTTCTGCCCAAGGCGTCGTAGCTGTACACCCAAGTTTCTTTCGTACCGTCTTTTTTAAAGATTTCGGCTTTAACCAGTTGGTCGTGCAGAT
>NZ_KV810227.1:0-18547 GCF_001812725.1 Neisseria sp. HMSC067G12
TGCCCATGTTCCCCGAGCATTCTTGTTATGTTGAATTGTTTTCCGGTGGTGCAGCATTATTCTTTATGCGCCCGATTCCTGCAAAAGTTGAGGTGCTCAACGATATCAACGGACAGCTTATCAATCTCTATCGTGTGGTACAACACCATTTCGACGAGTTCGTCCGTCAGTTCGAGTGGACGCTGACCAGCCGCGAGACATTCTCCTGCCTGCAAAACACGCCGCCCGAATGCATGACAGATATTCAACGTGCCGCTCGTTTCTTCTACCTTCAACACAACGCCTTCGGCGGCAAAACCGTCCATCAGCATTTTGGTACAGCTACCACGTCAAAAGCATGGGATGCATCTCAGATTGAGGTTAAATTAAAGGCTGCTAAAGACCGTTTAAAAGGTGTTTATATAGAGAATGAATCATGGGATCGTTGCTTCAAACGATATGACCGTGAGCACACCTTCTTCTATGCAGCCCCACCATATTGGCAGACCGCAGGCTATGACCAATCATTTGGCTGGGAGCAGTATGAATTACTGGCCAAGGTAATGGCAGAGAGTAAGGGTAAGGTCATGCTATCCATTAATGACCACCCTGATATCAGGGAATTGTTTAAAGATTTCCGTATCACTCAACTTGAATTGGCTTATACGGTCGGAAGAAATAAAACTGGTAAAGCCAGTGGAGAGTTGGTCGTATGTAATTGGTAAAATAAAAAGCGACGGTATCGTCGCTTTTGTTTTCATTTCTGAATTGCAATTTATTTGGCACAGTCGATATTTTTAAAAGTGTCAAAATTTCCGCGAAACTATGACAAATCCGCCGCGACCTTACAATAGCCTTCCGCATCGGTACGGGTATGTTGTTTGTAACCGAGTTTGTAGAGGCCGTTTTTCTTTGTTCAGCGGGCATCTTTATCTTTACTCGGTGTGGTTTGACCGCTGACTTGTCCTTCTTCATCGACTTCTATGGCCTGGCGCTGTTTGCTGCCGGCGGTCTGAATAATGGTGGCATCAACGACGGCGGCGGATGCTTTCTCTACTTTTAGGCCTTTTTTGGTCAATTGTCGGTTAATCAGTTCCAACAGTTCGGACGGGGTGTCGTCTTGCGCCAGCCAGTTGCGGTAGCGGCATAAGGTGCTGTAATCGGGGATGCTTAGTTCGTCAAAGCGGCAAAACAGGTTGAAATCGATGCGGGTGATGAGGCTGTGTTCGAGTTCGGGATCGGAGAGGCTGTGCCATTGTCCGAGCAGGATGGCTTTAAACATGGATAGCAGTGGATAGGCGGGACGGCCGCGGTGGTCTCGGAGGTAACGGGTTCTTTGACGATTCAGGTACTGTTCGATCGGCTGCCAATCAATCACTTGATCCAACTTCAATAGTGGGAAACGGTCGATGTGTTTGGCAATCATGGCTTGGGCGGTTTGCTGAAAGAAGGTGCTCATGAGAAATCCCCTAAATGTCTTGGTGGGAATTTAGGGGATTTTGGGGAATTTTGCAAAGGTCTCAGCCTGTCTGTTGACCTTATTGTAATCTAGCAATAAGGATAGATAGCTTAAAGGCCGTCTGAAACCGATTGGTTTCAGACGGCCTTTTTCATATGTCAATGCTTAAATTAATTTTCGTTGAGGGTAGAGAATAGAATAAAAAAAGAGCCTGCATAAAACAGGCTCTTTTTCATACTAATCCGAAGATTAGAATTTGTGACGCAGGCCAACCAAACCAGAGATGGTTTCAACTTTGTGAGGACCAGACTCAGCACCACGCAACCAGCCGGCAGAAACCAAAGCAGTAGTGCGTTTAGAGAAGTCGTAGTCAGCACCAACGATAACTTGGTCGTATTGAGTGCCTTTCAGTTTTTCGCCGTCAACTTTAGCTTTGAAGCCGTGAGCGTAAGAAACGCGAGGAGTTACGTTACCAGCGCGGTAAGCGGCAGTAGCAGCAACTTCGATAGTTTCAGCAGGACGGCTGTCCAAGCCAGCAGCAGTACCGAATACTACGTTAGAAGCGTTAGTACCGGCAGCACGCATAGCAGAAGTTACAACACCGTTAGATTGGGCTTGAGCGTAATCACCCAAAGTTTCCCAGTTTTTAGCGTATTGACCAGCTACAGATACGAACAGGTTGTTAGCATCATAACCACCTACCAAGCGGTGTACGTGACCGTCTTTTTCAGAAACGGCGTTTTTACGGAAACCACCGGCGTATTGACCGAAGAAGCCAGAGTTTTCGTAGTTCAGGCCAGCGTAGTAAGTGTCACGGGTAGCGTCGTTGTGAGTGTATTTGTCAGAAGGGTTAGCATTGTCACGAGGAGTATATTGTACGCTTGCGCTGAAACCTGAGAATACAGGGCTGTCGTAACGTACAGAAACTGCACGTTCGTCAACACGAGTAAATACAGACATATTCAAAGCGCCGTTGCTGCTTTCCCATTGGTCAACATTGTCACTAGTATTTTTAACAGTAGAGTCCAGTTTACCAGCACGAACTTTACCGAAGCCACCTTCCAAACCGATGAAAGATTCGCGAGAAGCCCACTCTTTGTCGCCACCGGCGATAGAAGTGTTTTGTTCAACTTGCCAGATGGCATTCAGGTTGTTACCCAAGTGTTCGTGGCCTTTAAAGCCGATACGTGAGCCGAAGTCAGCGATTTCAGTAGCAGTTTTAGAGCTTTTCTCGTGACCCAGTTTAGCAGCAGTTTGTTCACCCAATTTTACTTTGGATACTTCAACACCGGCTTTAATTTGACCGTACAAAGTTACGTCAGCCATAGCTGCAACAGGCAGAGCCGCCAGAGTCAAGGCAATCAGAGATTTTTTCATTGCTGTTTTCCTTTTTTAAGTGTGAAGAAGCGAGCATTCGTTCTTCTTATTACGATATCGTTCTCTTTCAACGATTCCATGACCATAATATAAAGGTTATGGCCTAGGAAAACAAATTTTCCTCTTGTTTTGAGTGATTTTTGCAGGGAAACGTTGTTTTTTACAGACAGGGTGGAAGCATAAGGCGGTCTTTTATTTTGGTAATGTGTTTTTCTAAAAGGGAATTTCGGGATAGCTATAAAATATGGGGTATAAAATTAGGTTGTGAATATTGTTTATCGTGTTTTCAGACGGCCTTGGTAATTGGAATTTATCGTGTACTGGGTTTGCAAATATATAAAAAACCTGCCTGATTGCTCGGGCAGGTTTTATTTGATCGAAAGACAGATTAGTTTTTGTCTTGGTCAACCAGTTTGTTTTTGGCAATCCAAGGCATCATAGAACGCAGTTGAGCGCCGACTTTTTCAATTTGGTGATCAGCGGTCAGACGGCGACGTGCTGTCATGCTGGCATAGTTGACGGCACCTTCTTGGATGAACATTTTAGCGTATTCGCCGGTTTGGATGCGTTTGAGGGCATTGCGCATGGCTTCGCGGGATTTGTCGTTGATGACTTCGACGCCGGTTACGTATTCGCCGTACTCTGCATTGTTGGAAATGGAGTAGTTCATGTTGGCGATGCCGCCTTCGTAAATCAGGTCAACAATGAGCTTCATTTCGTGCAGGCATTCGAAGTAGGCCATTTCTGGGGCGTAGCCTGCTTCAGTCAGGGTTTCGAAGCCGGTTTTGATCAATTCAACCACGCCGCCGCACAATACGGCTTGTTCGCCGAAGAGGTCGGTTTCGGTTTCTTCGCGGAAGTTGGTTTCAATCACGCCGCCTTTGGTACCGCCGTTGGCTGCGGCGTAAGACAGGGCGATGTCACGTGCTTTGCCGCTTTTATCTTGGTAAACGGCGATCAGGGAAGGTACGCCGCCGCCTTTCAGGAATTCGCTGCGTACGGTGTGGCCTGGGCCTTTAGGGGCAACCATGATAACGTCGAGGTCGGCGCGGGGTACGATTTGGTTGTAGTGTACGTTGAAGCCGTGAGCGAACGCCAATACTGCGCCTTCTTTCAAGTTAGGCTCGATTTCGTTTTTGTATACGATAGGTTGGTTTTCGTCAGGCAACAGAATCATTACAACGTCGGCTGCTTTGGTTGCTTCAGCAACAGTGCGCACGTCGTGGCCGGCTGCTTCGGCTTTTTTCCAAGAGCCGCCTTGGCGCAGACCGATTACGACATTTACGCCGGAATCTTTCAGGTTTGCTGCGTGTGCGTGACCTTGTGAACCGTAACCGATGATGGCAACGGTTTTGCCTTTGATCAGAGAGAGGTCAGCGTCTTTATCGTAATAAACTTGCATTTTATTTCCTTAGTGTAAGAGGGTTCCGGATAATCCGGGTTGAGTTAAAAGTAATAGGGGTTAAGCGGGGACTTGGTTCATCAAGACGATTTCCAGTGTTTCGGTTTTTCCTTCGATGGATTTGACGAAGTTTTGGAAATGTTCGCTGGCATTGTGTTCGTCAATAGCTGCTTGGGATTTCCAGCTTTCTACGAATACGAAACGGTTGGGTTTGCCGATTTCTTGGTGCAGGTCGTAGCTGATGTTGCCTTCTTCTGCACGGCTGGCTTTAACCAATTCTTTAAACTGGGCAGCCAGAGCCTCGGTGTATTCGGGTTTGACGGTAACTAATGCAACGATTTGGATGCTTGACATGTTTGTCTCCTACTGTTTTTCAGACGGCCTTTATAGAAAGTAAAAGGCCGTCTGAACGATACAGCGTCAAATTTTCAAAATACGCTCGCCACGACCGATGCCGGCTGCGCCTGTGCGGACGGTTTCCAAAATTTGAGCACGGCCGACTGTTTCGAGGAAAGAGTCGAGTTTTTCGGTAGAGCCTGTGATTTCGATGGTATAGCTGCGGTCTGTTACATCAATAACGCTGCCGCGGTAGATTTCGGTCAATCGCAGGAATTCATCGCGGTCTTTGCCGACGGCGCGGACTTTTACCAACATCAGTTCGCGTTCGACAAAACGGCTTTCGTTCAAGTCAACCACTTTGACAACTTCAATCAGTTTGTTGAGTTGTTTGGTGATTTGCTCGATGACGTGCTCATCGCCGTGGGTAACAATGGTCATACGGGACAAGGTTTTGTCTTCGGTTGGGGCTACGGCCAGGGAGTCGATGTTGTAATCGCGTGCGGAGAACAAACCTACCACACGGCTCATCGCACCTGATTCGTTTTCCATCAGAATAGATAAGATATGTCGCATTTCTTTCTCCTTACGCTTTTGCAATATCGCGCATATGCGGCGGCAGAACCATTTCATCCAAACCTTTGCCGTTGCCGACCATAGGCAGTACGTTTTGTTTCTTGTCTGTCAAAAAGTCGAGGAATACCAAACGGTCTTTTTGGTTTAATGCTTCCAACAAGGCGCCTTCGACGTCGGATTTCTTGTCCACACGGATGCCGATATGGCCGTAGGATTCGGCCAGTTTGACAAAGTCGGGCAATGAATCGAAATAGGTTTCCGATTCGCGGTTGCCATAATACAGCTCCTGCCATTGGCGAACCATACCCAAATAGCCATTGTTTAATGTAACGACATTGATGGGGACATTATATTGGAAGCAGGTGGACAGCTCTTGGATATTCATTTGAATAGAGCCCTCGCCTGTGATACAGAAGACGTCTTGTTCCGGAGCCGCCAGTTTGGCACCGAGGGCGTAAGGCAGGCCTACACCCATCGTACCCAGACCGCCGGAATTGAGCCATTGGCGGGGACGCTCGAATGGATAATATTGAGCGGCAAACATTTGGTGTTGGCCAACGTCGGAAGTAATAATGGCTGAGTTTTTGGTAATTTCTGCCAGTTTTTGAACAACGTATTGCGGTTTAATGATTTCGCTGTCGTTTTCAAACCACAGGCAGTTGTGCGAACGCCATTCTTCGATGGTTTTCCACCATTTGTCCAATGAGTCGGCTGAAGGCGCAGTTTCTTGTTTGCCCCACAGATGAATTATTTCGGTCAATACGTTTTTGACATCGCCGACAATCGGAATGTCCACTTTAACGCGTTTGGCAATGCTGGACGGGTCGATGTCGATATGGATGATTTTTTTGGGTTTGTCCAAGAATTTTGACGGTACGGAAACAACGCGGTCGTCAAAGCGCGCGCCGATTGCCAAAACGACGTCTGCATTTTGCATCGCCAAATTGGCCTCGTAGGTACCGTGCATGCCCAACATGCCCAAGAATTGGCGGTCGCTGGAAGGGTAAGCACCCAAACCCATTAATGTGCCGGTACAGGGTACGCCGGTCATGCGGATAAATTGGGTCATTTCCTCGGAGGCATTGCCCAATACCACGCCGCCGCCGAAGTAAACGATGGGGCGTTTGGCAGAAGCCAGCATTTGTACGGCTTTTTTAATTTGGCCGATGTGACCTTGTACAACCGGTTGGTAGGAGCGGATAAAGATGTCTTCTTGTGGATAGCTGAATTTGGCCATCGCTTGAGTAACATCTTTAGGAATATCGACGACAACGGGGCCCGGACGGCCGCTGGCGGCAATTTGGAAGGCTTTTTTAATCGTATCAGCCAGCTCGCCAATATTGGTAACCAGGAAGTTGTGTTTGACACAAGGGCGGGTAATGCCGACCGTATCCACTTCTTGGAACGCATCTGTACCGATGAGGGAATTGCCCACTTGGCCGCTGATGATGACCAGGGGGATGGAATCGCTGTACGCGGTAGCAATGCCGGTCAATGCGTTGGTTACGCCCGGGCCGGAAGTTACCAAGGCCACGCCGACTTTGCCGCTGACGCGGGCATAGGCATCTGCCGCATGTACGGCTGCCTGCTCATGGCGGGTCAGAATGTGCTTGAATTTGTTGAGTTGGAAAATGGCATCGTAGATTTCGATAACCGCACCACCGGGATAGCCGAATACGTATTCAACACCTTCGGCTTTGAGACTTTGCACGACGATTTGTGCGCCTGATAATTGCATATTGACCTCTTTTATGCGGTTTCTAACCAATAGGAACAATCCGCCTCACCACAGCACCTGTAATGCAATTCCATCAAGCAGCGATTTAGGGTACGCGCATTGAGGGAATACGGCGACAGTCAGACTGTCCAAACAATTGGAAAGGAACACAGAGTTTGTGAAAAAGAGTAGAAAAGATAACGCAAACCGACTGTTCAATCAAGATAAAATCTTTCATCTTTTAACATTTGAAACGGGAAAATAGATTGAAGGTTGATTTTAAAGAAATAAAAAAACTGTTTTATTGATCTTGATGTGGATGGATTGTTGACAGTTTGAGTAAGGAGAAGGTTTTTGCAAATGAAAAATAGCAAAAAACCTCTTGACTGAATCAAGAGGTTTTTTAAATTTGGTGCCCAGGGTCGGACTCGAACCGACACACCTTGCGGCGGGGGATTTTGAGTCCCCTGCGTCTACCAATTTCGCCACCTGGGCTAGCGAAGAAGTCGTCATTATAGCGAGTTCTCGAATCTTGTAAAGCAGTAATTGAAAAAAAATCGGATTATTTTTATATTTGTTTGATTTTTAATGAATTAAACTTTTTGTGTTTGATGGTTATCTAAATGGGAGGCAGATTTTTAAAACAAAAAAAGCAGTATTTATCTGCAAAAAGGGCTACATTTAATGTGTTAAACGCGTTAATATGAAGATGTTTTGTTTTTATATCGGCCGGGCGGTTGTTTGGCCTCACTTATTTGAAACGGTTTTGGAGAAAATTTATGCTTTCCGTCACACGAACTTTCTTACTCAGTGCTTTTGCATTGGCTGCTCTGGCTGCTTGTCAGCCTAAAGAGGAGGCCAAGGAGGCTTCTTCGACACCTGCCGCTTCTGCTGCGCCTGCTGCTTCCGGTGAGTCAGCACCCAAAGTGCAAGCGCGTGGTACCGATATGCGCAAAGAAGACATTGGCGGCGACTTTACATTGACCGATGGCGACGGCAAACCTTTCAGCCTGAGCGATTTGAAAGGCAAAGTGGTCATCCTGTCTTTCGGTTATACCCACTGTCCTGACGTATGCCCAACCGAGTTGCTGACTTACAGCGATACTTTGAAACAATTAGGCGATCAGGCTAAAGACGTGAAAGTGGTATTTGTCAGCATCGACCCTGAGCGCGATACGCCTGAAGTAATCGGCAAATACGCAAAACAGTTCAACCCTGATTTTATCGGCCTGACGGCTACCGGCGATCAAAGCCTGCCTGTCATCAAACAGCAATACCGTGTGGTATCGGCTAAAGTCAACCAAAAAGAAGACAGCGAAAACTATTTGGTTGACCACTCTTCAGGTGCATATTTGATTGATAAAAACGGCGAAGTGGCGATTTTCTCGCCTTACGGCAGCGAGCCGGAAACGATTGCAGCTGATGTGAAAACTTTATTGTAAAACCGTAGTTGGGGCCGTCTGAAATGGGTTGTGGATTTCAGACGGCCTTCTTGCTTTTGATACGGCAAAGGAAAAGAAAAATGACCGACACACTTTTAACGATTGCTTTATCCAAGGGGCGAATTTTTGAGGAAACCCTGCCGCTGTTGGCTGCTGCAGGTATTGTGCCTGCGGAAGAGCCGGAAAAATCGCGCAAGCTGATTATTGGTACGAATCATGACAATATCCGTTTGGTAATTGTACGTGCGACCGACGTGCCGACTTATGTGCAATATGGTGCGGCGGATTTCGGTATTGCCGGTAAGGACGTGCTGATCGAGCATGGCGGAGATGGCCTGTATCAACCTTTGGATTTGCACATTGCCTCATGCCGCATGATGGTTGCGGTTAAAAAAGGTTTTGATTACGCCGCTGCATCCAAACCCGGCAGCCGCTTGCGGATTGCCACCAAATATCCCGACATTGCCGCCGAACACTTTGCCGACAAGGGTGTGCATGTGGATATCATCAAACTGTACGGCTCGATGGAGCTTGCGCCTTTGGTCGGTCTGAGCGACGCGATTGTCGATTTGGTTTCCAGCGGCAATACATTGAAGGCCAATGGTTTGGAAGCTGTGGAACATGTGGCTGATATTTCCAGCCGCTTGGTGGTCAACAAGGCGGCGTTGAAAACCAAATATGCGCTGTTGAATCCGATTATTCAGGCATTTGAAAATGCCGCTAAGGCCGTCTGAAAAGTTTTTGGCAAAAGTTGTCTGCCAACCCAGTTTGAAAGCCCTGTCATGATGCAAAGCAAACCGACACTCGATACGATTCTTTCCCATCGTTCCATCCGCAGGTTTACTTTCGAACCGATTGCCGATGAAATCCTCAATACGCTGGTTCGCGCCGGACAACAGGCCTCAACTTCTAACAATCTGCAATGCGTTTCTATAATCCGTGTCTCCGACCTTGTGCTGAGGCAGGAAATACATGAAGCGGCAGGAAGTGCGCCTTATATTGTCCATTGTGCAGAATTTTTATTGTTTTGCATCGATTTTTCCAAACACAAGGCAATGTTTCCCGATGCGCAAATTGATTGGGCGGAAGTAACCCTGATTGGCGCGGTCGATGCAGGCATTATGGCGCAAAACGTATTGCTTGCCGCCGAATCACTTGGGCTGGGTGGCGTGTATATCGGTGCGCTGCGTAATAATGCACAAAAAGTATCGGACGTATTGAACCTGCCGGATTATTGCGTGCCTTTGGTGGGGCTGTGCCTCGGTTATCCTGACCAAGACCCACCGCTCAAGCCGCGCCTGCCTAAGGAAATGGTGTATGCCGAAAACGCCTGTCCGAGCCTGAATGCCGAGGCGGTTGAAGCTTATAATCAGGCAGTGGCGGATTATTATGAGTTGCGCAAGGGCAGTCCTATACCTTGGAAGGAATCGCTGGCCAAAACCTTGGGTAATCCTGTGCGGCCGCATATGTTGGCGTTTTTGCAGAAAAAAGGCTTTTTGAAAAGATAATGTTCAGACGGCCTGTGTGTGGCTGGTGCCGTCTGAAAACAATAGGAACGAAACAAGGAAGAGAGCAAACCATGAAGAAACTCGACACCCAATCCCCTGATTTTCAAGCCGAACTCAAAGCACTGCTTGCTTTTGAAACCGCGCAAAACCCTGAAATTGACCGTATTGTTGCCGACATCTGCGCCGATGTTCAAAAACGCGGCAATGCGGCGCTGATTGAATATACCAACCGCTTTGACGGCACATCCGCTCAAATCATCGATGATTTAATCCTGACGCAAGACGATTTGCAGTCTGCGTTTGAGCGTTTGCCCGAAAACATTCAGACGGCCTTGAAAACGGCTGCGAGACGGGTGGAAAGCTACCATAAACACCAAAAAATGGAGTCGTGGACTTACGAAGACGAAGACGGCACGCTTTTGGGTCAACAGATTACACCGCTTGACCGTGTCGGTATTTATGTTCCGGGCGGTAAAGCCGCTTATCCGAGTTCCGTCATCATGAACGCCATGCCTGCCCACGTTGCCGGCGTGAAAGAAATCATCATGGTCGTTCCCACTCCGAAAGGCGAGCGCAACGATATCGTGTTGGCGGCTGCTTTTGTGGCCGGTGTAACCAAAGTATTTACGGTCGGCGGCGCGCAGGCGGTTGCGGCTTTGGCTTATGGTACGGAATCTGTGCCTCAGGTCGATAAGATTACCGGCCCGGGCAATGCTTTTGTCGCTGCGGCCAAACGACGCGTGTTCGGCGTGGTCGGTATCGATATGGTGGCAGGGCCGTCTGAAATTTTGGTGATTGCCGATGGTACGACGCCTGCCGATTGGGTGGCCATGGATTTGTTCAGTCAGGCAGAACACGATGAAATTGCACAAGCGATTTTGATCGGTACTTCTCAAGCGTATTTGGACGAAGTTCAGACGGCCATGAACCGTTTGATCGAAACCATGCCGCGCCGTGCGATTATTGAAGCTTCATTGGGCAACCGCGGTGCAATGATTTTGGCTAAAGATTTGGACGAAGCCTGTGAAATCGCCAACTATATTTCTCCCGAACACTTGGAATTGTCGGTCGAAAATCCGCAAGAGTGGGCGAAAAAAATCCGCCATGCCGGCGCTATTTTCATGGGACGCTATACCAGTGAAAGCCTTGGCGACTATTGCGCAGGCCCCAACCACGTTTTGCCGACCAGCCGCACGGCGCGTTTCTCTTCTCCTTTGGGAACATATGATTTCCAAAAACGCTCCAGTCTGATTCAGGTTTCAGAACAAGGTGCGCAGAAGTTGGGCAAAACCGCCAGCGTGTTGGCGCATGGCGAAAGCTTGACCGCGCACGCCAGAGCGGCTGAGTTCCGTTTGAAAGACTGAGTGAAACGTTGGTTAAAGTCGTAAGAAATCAAAAAAAGGGCATCTTAACAGATGCCCTTTTTATTGTGATGAAGGTTTGGTCGATAAGGCATCAGGCCGTCTGAAAACAGGGTTAACGGTTTTTCAGCCAGTCATTACGCATTTGTGCGGCTTCTTCAAAATAGCGGTAAAGCTCGGTTTTGTTGCCTTCTGAAAGGAGTTGTTCCAATTTGGATAATTGTTCTTTCAAGTCGCCGGTCAGTTTGAGCAGGGCAGGGCGGTTGGCCATGCAGATGTCTGTCCAAACGGCAGGGTGGCTGGAAGCAATGCGGGTAAAGTCGCGAAAGCCGGTGGCGGCATAGGGGAGGTAGTCTTTGCCGTGCGGATGGTCGAACAAAGCGTGGACATAGGCAAAGGCGGTCAAGTGCGGCAAGTGGGAAACAGCGGCAAAAATATTGTCGTGTTCTTCGGCGCTCATGGTGAAAATCTGCGAACCAACCGCCTGCCACAGGCTTTTCAACCGTCTTAGGCCGTCTGAAGCCTCGTGGCCGTGCAAGGTAATAATCAGGCGGCTGTTTTGAAACAAACCGCAACGCGCGGATTTTGCGCCGCTTTGATCCGAACCGGCAATCGGGTGGGCGGCAAAACATTGCGGCAGGCGCTCGGACAAGTGGGTGCGGAAGGCATTTAGTGCCGATTGTTTGGTGCTGCCGACATCGGAAACGCAGGCCGTTTCTTTTAAGAAAGGCTTGATGTCGCGGCATACGTCAGGCAGGACGGAGACTGGTGTGGCAATCAAAACCAAATCGGCATTGCCGATGCTTTCGGCGCAAATATTCGGATAGGCATGGTCGATGATGCCACATTCGAGTGCGTAATTTAGGTTGTCGGCATTGGTGTCGATGCCGGTAACGGTTTGCACCAGTCCCAAGCGTTTGAGGTCGAGCATGAACGAACCGCCGATTAAACCGACGCCGATAAGGGTGATATGGGGAAAAAAGGCGGAAGTGTTCATGGTTTGAATCCGGTTTAAGTGGAAAAGCTTATTTTAATCCGTTATGGAGGCCGTCTGAAAGTTGTCATCAAGGTTTCAGACGGCCTTTTTTATGGTCGAATTTTCATGATTTAGGCATAGAAAACTCCGTTTAGTAGGAGCATGTAACCGATTATCAGATTTTCATACACTAAAATAATCATCTGAATTAGTATAACGTCTTAAAGTAAGTAATTGGTATCTTAAAGTAAATTATTACATCATATTTTATTTTGATTGATATCGAATAAAATAATTCACTCAGAAAGAAGGAATTTATGAGTTTTTCACAAACCGAATTAGTCAACGCAATGCGTTTGCTTTCTACCCGTCTGCCGCAGTTTCCGGAGCAGCAAAACCAAGTATCCCGCATGTTGCGCATTGTAACCGAACGTTTGAGTAGCCATTTGAACGAAAACCTGAAAGCGTTCGGCATCAATGAAAACCTGTGGTTTTCCCTGATGGCGGTTTACGTCAGCCCAAACAGCGAAATCCTGCCTTCGCGCTTGAGCGACTTGATGGACTTGACGCGCACCAGTGCAACACGCCTGTCGGACGACATGGTTGAGCGCGGCTGGGTAGAGCGTTATATCAATCAGAAAGACCGCCGTCAGATTGTGCTAAAATTGACCCCTTCGGGTGAGACCTTCATCCACGAAGTATGGCCGCAAATTGCCCGTCAGAGCGGCCAGGCGTGGGAAGATTTCACGAAAGAGGATTATGATACGCTGCAACACCTGTTGGGTAAACTGTTGAACCGTTTGGGCAATTGACAACAGACGGCCTGATGGTCTGCGGCAGGCACACATAAACGGAGTCTGTATGAAATTAGGTTTGGTCAAATCAAGCGTATGCGTTGCCGCTGTTTCGTTGTTGGCGGCGTGTGCGCCGTTCGGCAAACAGTCGCCTTTGGATGAGACAACAGCCTATCCGCTGCCGCAAGGCCAATCTGCCGCTACTGCCCAAGACGGCTGGTGGATGAAGCTGAAAGATAAAAAATTAAACAATTTGATTGCTTCCGCCATTCAGACGTCTACCAATCTGCGTGTCGTCAAGGCAAGGTTTGAGCAGGCTCAGGCGCAGCTGGGCGTTGTAGGAGCCGCAAACAAACCGCAAGTCGGCTTGGGTGTAACCGGTATCGGTACCTATGTTTCACCCAAACCTCAAGCCGGTATGGTCGATACTGACCATACATTGGTTTTGGCGCACGCAGCCTTACAAGGCAGTTTGGTTTTCGACTTTTGGGGTAAAAACCGAGAGCAGATTCAAGCTGTTTTAGGAAAAAGCAGGGCTGCGGTGTATGAAGCTCATCATATCCGCACCGAGTTGGCTCACGCCGTTGCCGCCCAATATTTTGCGTGGCAGATGGCGACAGAACAATTGGCTTTGTTGGATACGCGTATAGAGCTGGCGGATAAAGCATTGAAACTGATGCAACAACGCGTTAAAGCGCAGCTGGCTCCTGCCGATGCCTTGCACGCTCTGGAAATGGCGCAACAGCAATTACAGCTTGAAAAATCGGCATGGACTCAGAAAAATGAGAAAATCCGCAACAGTCTGGCTGTATTGACCGGCCGTGTACCGGGTGTATTAAATGGACAGATTCCGGAAAAAATGGCGGCTGTGCCGTCATCGCCGGTTAGCCGTATTGAGGCGGATTTGCTGGCGGCCCGCCCCGATATCGCGGCGCAAAAAGCCTTGCTTGAGGAGAAATGGCATATCGTCAAATCGACCGAAGCAGAGTTTTACCCGAATATCGAATTAAAAGTTTTGGCAGGGATGACGCACATTGATGCGTTCAATCTGATTCGCGGACGGACATCCGGTATGTTGGGCATTGTTCCGGCTTTGAATCTGCCATTGTTTACTTCCGGCGCGCTGCAGTCCAAATTGGCGGGCAAACGCGCCCAATATAACGAGCAGGTTGCCGTGTATGACCAAACCGTTTTGAACGCCATGCGTTCGGCGGCAGATGCTGTAGTCGACTATCAAAGCCTGAAAAGCCGACAAGATACTTGGAATAAGATGGTCAATATTGCCGATAAATCTGTGCAAAATGCGAAAGGACGTGTTCGTGCAGGTTTGGATAACGGCTTGACCGCTTTGCAAAAACAAGACGAAGCTGCGCGTACAAAAATGTCGGCGGTTCAATACCATGCAGAATATCTGACAGCTTGGAGTAACCTCAATGCCCAGTTGGGTGGAGGCTTTAAATTAAATAAGAAATAAACGTTTTATTAAAACGTAGGCCGTCTGAAAGTGATTTCAGACGGCCTTTTGCTTACCTTATTTACATTTGCTACCGGAAGAAATTATTGTAATGAATAGAGTGTAACTATAAAATATGACCCTTTAGCGCGTTAAACGCTCGTATTGGGGCTGATGGTATAAGTCAGCTACCCAGCAAGACAATAATATCGTTATCACATGTGCAGAATTAAAGTTAGGACTTATGGATACTCAATCGGAAAAAAATAATGTCCAAAAAGAACCGGAAGTAGTCGCTTCCGGCGCTAAAACGCATCGCAAACGCAATTTGGTTATCGTTACACTCCTATTCCTTATTGCGGCAGCAGGAGTCGCTTTGGCGTATTTCCTGTTTTGGCAGCATGAAGAAGAAACGGAAGATGCTTATGTGGCCGGTCATTTGGTGATGATTACGCCGCAGGTGAACGGCACGGTGCGCAAAGTCATGTATGACGATACGGATGTCGTGAAAAAAGGCGATGTGTTGGTGGCTTTGGACGATAGCGATTTTCAGCTGGCATACGATCGCGCACAAAATGAATTGATTCAGGCCATCCGTCAAAACAAACAGCAAACTGCGGTCAATTCAAAAGCCAAAGCGCAAGTGTTGTTGCGCAAAGCCGATTTGGCCCGTGCGCAAGCCGATTTGCGCCGCCGCGAATCTTTGGCGGGTACGGAAGCGGTTTCCGGAGAAGAACTCAGCCATGCCCGTGCCGCTGTGGTTCAGGCTCAGGCTGCATTGAAAGCGGTTGAGGCGGAAGAAGTTTCCGCTCAGGCAGCGTTGGGCAGCAATATTCCTCTGCGCCAACAACCGGCAGTTCAGACGGCCATCAGCCACATCAAAGACGCTTGGCTGAATTTGCAACGTACGCAAATCCGTTCGCCGATTAGCGGCCAAATTGCCAAACGTAATGTCCAAGTCGGCCAACGTATCGTACAAGGTACGCCGATGATGGCTGTTGTGCCTCTGTCTGAATTGTGGGTGGATGCCAACTTTAAAGAATCGCAACTGCGCAAAATGAAAATCGGCCAGCCTGTTGAAATGACAGCCGATTTGTACGGCAGCAAAGTGGTTTACCATGGCAAGGTAATGGGCTTGTCAGCCGGTACGGGCAGCGCGTTCTCATTACTGCCGGCACAAAACGCAACGGGCAACTGGATTAAAGTTGTGCAACGTGTGCCGGTGCGTATCAGTTTGGATGCCAAAGAATTGCAACAAAATCCGCTCCGTGTTGGTTTGTCGATGACTGTTAAAGTCGATATTGCCGAGAAGGGCAGCGGTAAAGCCATGACTGCCGAAGCGGAACAAAATACTGCCTTGCCGGAAACGGAAAGTGTGGATTGGAAAGCCGCCGATGCTTTAGTCGATAAAATCTTCGAGCAATACGCAAAATAATCTTTTCAGACGGCCTGAGTCTTTTATTGAAGGCTCAGGCCGTCTGAAATATTGATTCTCTTCAATCGACCGCTTTGGCGGTTGTCTTATAGTTTAAAAATATGAATTATCCGCCGTTACAAGGGTTTAAGCTGGTGTTGGCAACTTTGGCGCTCAGCTTGGCCGTATTTATGGAAGTCTTGGACAGCACCATCGCCAACGTCGCTGTGCCTGTTATTGCAGGGGATTTAGGTGCGGCTACCACGCAGGGGACTTGGGTGATTACCTCATTTGCCGTAGCCAATGCCATTTCCGTTCCCTTGACAGGTTTTTTGGCCAAGCGGTTTGGCGAGGTCAAAATCTTTATCGCCGCTGTGATCGGGTTTGTCGTAACGTCATGGCTGTGCGGTATGGCACATAATCTTCAAGCCTTGGTTTTTTTCCGTGTATTGCAAGGTTTCATTGCCGGGCCATTGATTCCCTTGTCCCAAAGCCTGTTGATGGCTTCTTATCCGCCTGAAAAACGAACATTGGCACTGGCCTTATGGGCAATGACCGTCGTTGTTGCTCCTGTATTGGGACCGATTCTAGGCGGTTGGATTTCGGACAACTGGCATTGGGGATGGATTTTCTTTATCAATATCCCAATCGGGATTTTATCCGCCTCCATTGCTTGGAAACAGCTTAGACACAGGGAAACCGAAATCGTCAGGGCGCCAATCGATTATGTCGGGCTGGTGTTGATGATTGTCGGTGTCGGCGCATTGCAAATGATGCTTGATAGGGGCAAGGAATTGGACTGGTTTGCCTCAGGAGAGATTATCGTTTTGGGCGTTACCGCTTTGGTGTTCCTGACATATTTTATTGTTTGGGAGCTGGGCGAGAAATACCCGATTGTCGATTTGTCATTGTTTAAAAATAGAAACTTTACGATAGGTGTTGTTGCGACATCCTTGGGCTTCATGGTTTATATGGGTACATTGACCCTGTTGCCTTTAGTGTTGCAATCAAATCTTGGCTATACCGCTACTTGGGCAGGTTTGGCTGCTGCACCGGTGGGCTTCCTGCCGATTATTTTATCGCCGATTATCGGTAAGTTTGGTAATCGCGTCGATATGCGTCTGTTTGTCAGTGCCAGCTTCTTGGTGTTTGCCTACACATTCCATTGGCGAACCGATTTCTATGCCGGAATGGATATGAGCAACGTTGTTTGGCCGCAGTTTTGGCAGGGTTTAGGCGTAGCCATGTTCTTCCTGCCTTTGACCAGTATTACCTTGTCGCATATGAAGGGCAACCAAATTGCCTCGGCCAGTAGCTTGTCTAATTTCTTGCGTGTCTTTATGGGTGGTGTCGGAGTATCTGTTGTCAGCACCATGTGGGAACGACGCGAAGCTCTACACCATACTCAACTGACCGAACATGTTAACTTGTTGTCCTCAATCAGTAACCAATCTATTCAAGGCATGATGGCCAATGGCCTGAGCAAAGAGCAAGCCCTGGCTGCGATAAATAGTACTATTTCCCAACAAGGCTTTATTATTGGTTCAAATGAAATCTTCTTGGCAGGCAGTATCATATTCATCAGTATGATCCCCATTATTTGGTTGGCAAGACCTCCGTTTAGCGGTTCCGGCGGGGGAGGGCATTAGATAAAAGGCCGTCTGAATTTCAGACGGCCTTTTATCTATATATTATTTAAGACTCAATAGTAGATCCCTAAATGCATTTGGATCTTTAATAAACGTCATTTCTCCTGATTGAGGGAAATGGAAATCAAGCAGGCGCGATACCCAGAAACGAATACATCCGGCTCTTTGTGCAGTAGGGAAATATGCACGTTCTTCATCAGATAATGGACGTACACTTTCATAGCCATGGAGAAAAGCATCATAAAGGACAGGGTCTAATTTGTTATCAGCTGTTCGTGCCCAATCGTTAACCGCAATTGCCAGGTCGTACATGAAATTACCGTTGCACGCATAATAGAAATCGATAAAACCGGAAACTTCATCTCCGTTAAGCAATACATTATCCTTAAATAAATCGGCATGGATAATACCGGAAGGTAAGTGCTCTCCTAGATTTTTATCTAAAGCAGTAATTTCAGATTGAAGCAGTTTGGCATCTTCGCTATCTAAAACCGGGAGCAACTGGGTGCAGGCATCATGCCACCAGCCATCATAACGGGGATTTTTCATTTTTAAAGGAAAATCTTGGCCGGCTAAATGCATTTTGGCCAACATCGCACCAGTGTGGAAACATTGTGCCTCAGTCGGCCAGCCGGTATCGGAGCCATTCAAACAAGTTACCAAGCAAGCAGGTTTTCCGGCTAACATAGAATGCAGTCCGCCATCTTTACGAGCAATCGGAGCGGCGCAGGCAACGCCATTTTGGCTCAAGTGTTGGTTTAGCTCTAAAAAGAAAGGTAGTTCCTCTGATTTTAAAACCTCAAAAACAGTCAACACATAACGACCGGTTGAGGTAGTCAGAAAATAATTACTGTTAGTAATTCCTTGAGCAATCCCCTGCAAAGAGACAAAATCTCCCAAATCATATTGCAGCAAGAAATCGCGCATTTGAGCGTCGGAAACACTGGTATAGACAGACATAGCAAACTCGAAGCTGATATAAAGGATCAAAGAAACATCATACCAAAAAACAAGCAGCAACAATATAAATTAAAGCGAAGGTCAAATTCAAAAGGCCGTCTGAGACCAAAATTTCAGACGGCCTTTAGTTTGTATTTTTTTGTA
>NZ_KV810228.1:0-235 GCF_001812725.1 Neisseria sp. HMSC067G12
TCAAGGTTGTAATCGTTGGTGCTTTCCTGCTTCGCTGTTTCGGTATTTTTCATGCTGTCTGTCCTCCGAAATGGTTGTCTGATTGCTTCTTCTCGTTCAGTTCGTCTAATGCGTCATAGCCGGGCGTTTTGCTTTTCAATACTTTTGCCCTGATCCCTTGCTTAAAGGCTCGCATTGCCAAGTCACAAGCGGCTCTGTAACCAACAGGGCGGGGCGTGTCGTTATCGGCAATAAT